>NZ_JAOBZT010000046.1:0-35602 GCF_029839005.1 Stenotrophomonas sp. GD03958
TGTCCAAGTCTCGGGGGTCACTTCACCTTGGGGGCTTGGGCGCGCCATCCATGGCGCTTCACCCCCGCAAACCCACCTCGCCCGGCCTCTGACAGGCTATAGGCGTGCCAGCCGCGCGATGAAAGAATGAAAAAGCGAAGCCCGCGCTGCGCGCGTGAGTCGAGCGTGGCTCGACTCTACAAGGGCTGCGTGCGGGTATGGGTCTACGCTGCGGCTGTCAGGTCCGCCTTGTAGCGAGCCGAGCACCGCAGGTCCGGCGAGGGCGAAGAGGCGCGGGTGTCTGAGCGCAGCGAGTTCCGCGCCGGCCCTCGGCGGACCGAGGAGCGCAGGGTACCGGCGCGCAGCGCCGGCTCGCGGATGGCGGCGTGTTTCTTTGGTTACTTTCTTTGCACGAGCAAAGAAAGTGACGAGCCCACTCATCGCAGGAAAGCGACGGCGCCGACCAAGCACCCGGCGCCGCCGAACCGCCGTCAGCGCAGGCGGTCCAGCGCCTCAACCAGCTCATCCGCCAGCGGCGCGTTCAGCACGTATGGGCTCTTGCCGTCATCCAGCGCGAACTCCAGCGAAGCCGCGTGCAGAAACAGGCGCTTCAGCCCGATCTGCTCACGAAGCCGCTTGTTCACCGCCGGATCGCCGTACTTGTCGTCACCGGCCACCGGGTGGCCCAGATGCTGGGCGTGCACGCGGATCTGATGGGTGCGGCCAGTCTCGATGCGCACCTCGCAGTACGAATGGCCGCCGCGGCGCTCCAGCACCCGGAAGTGGCTGATCGATTCCTTGCCGATCGCGTTGACCTGCACATGGCGCTCGCCGCCCTGGCGCAGGCCCACGTGCAGCGGCGCGTCCACCGTCATCACGCCATCGGGCATGCGCCCGGCCAGCAGGGTCAGGTAGCGCTTGCGGATGCCGGCGCCATGGTCTTCACGCAGCAGGGCCTGCAGTTCACTCAGCGCCGAGCGCTTCTTGGCCACGATCAGCAGGCCGGAGGTGTCGCGATCCAGCCGATGGACCAGCTCCAGGGTCTGCCCCGGGCGCAGCGCGCGCAGGGTCTCGATCGCCCCGAAGCTGATGCCGCTGCCGCCATGACTGGCCACGCCAGAGGGCTTGTTCAGGGCCAGCAGGCGGGCATCCTCGAACACGATGGCCTGCTCCAGGCGGCGCATGAACGCCTCAGGTGGACCGGCCTTGTCTCCCTCCTCGCTGAGACGCACGGGTGGTACACGCACCTCATCGCCCGCCTCCAGCTTGCGCTCGGCCTTGGCGCGACCGCCGTTGACCCGCACCTGGCCACTGCGCACCAGCTTGTAGACCAGGCTGCGCGGGGCCCCCTTCAGCTGGCCGAGCAGGAAGTTGTCCAGGCGCTGGCCGGCGCGGTCGGCGGGAACGGTGATCATGCGCACGGAAGGCTTGTCGCCTGCGGGCTTGGTGGGGTCTTGGGCGGTCATCAGGCTGTTTATTCTGTTACACTCGGGGGGCGAGATAAGGGATTGATTTCGTTGGAAGTTACTCAGGGCCAGAAGCCCAGCTTCCGACGAATCCGGCACAGTGCGCGACCACCGCCCGCGGGGCGGCCATGTTAGCGGCTCACCGGCCTTCCCGGCCATCGCCGGATGCCTGACACGCAACCGTGCTGAACATGTCCCGCGTGGCGCTCCAGCCTGGCTGACAGCTGCCTGCGGCCCTGCAACACCCAAAACCCATAAGAGTGAAGCGCTCCCGCGGCCTGCCGTGGTGTCGTAGCGCTGGAAACCCAAGCCGCCCTCCCCGCGCTTGCGCGAATGGGCGGCGAGCCGTGTCCAGAGGCGAAACCCCATGGCGTTCCGCGCGGTAGCCGCTTGCGAGGAACGCAACAATGAAGCGAATGCTGATCAACGCAACGCAGGCTGAAGAGCTGCGTGTTGCCATCGTGGATGGCCAGTCGTTGTATGACATCGACATCGAGCAGCCGTCGAAGGAACAGAAGAAGTCCAACATCTACAAGGGCCGGATCTTCCGCATCGAGCCCTCGCTGGAAGCGGCCTTCGTCGAATACGGCGGTGGCCGCCATGGCTTCCTGCCGTTGAAGGAAATCTCCCGCGACTACTTCCAGGCCGGCGTCGACCACAACAAGGCCGGCATCCGCGAACTGCTGAAGGAAGGCCAGGAGATCGTCGTCCAGGTCGACAAGGAAGAGCGTGGCAACAAGGGCGCCGCCCTGACCACGTTCATCTCGCTGGCCGGCCGCTACATGGTGCTGATGCCGAACTCGCCCAGCGCCGGTGGTGTGTCCCGCCGCATCGAGGGCGAAGACCGGGCCGCGCTGAAGGACGCGCTGGACAAGCTGAATATTCCCGACGACATGGGCGTGATCATCCGTACCGCCGGCGTCGGCCGCGATGCGGAAGAACTGCAGTGGGACCTGGACTACCTGCTCAACGTCTGGCGCGCCATTGCCGAAGCCGCGCTGAGCAAGCCCGCTCCGTTCCTGATCTACCAGGAGTCGCGCCTGATCGTGCGCGCCCTGCGTGACTACCTGCGCGCCGACATCGGCGAGATCCTGGTGGACACCGAGGAGATGTACGAGCACGCCCGCGAGTTCATGCAGCAGGTGATGCCGCAGACCCTGCGCAAGCTCAAGCACTACAAGGACGACATCCCGCTGTTCAACCGCTTCCAGATCGAGTCGCAGATCGAAGGTGCATACGAGCGCAACGTGCGCCTGCCGTCGGGCGGCTCGATCGTGGTCGACCAGACCGAAGCACTGACCGCGGTCGACGTGAACTCCTCGCGCGCCACCAAGGGCAGCGACATCGAGGACACCGCGTTCCAGACCAACCTGGAAGCGGCCGAGGAAGTGGCCCGCCAGCTGCGCCTGCGCGACCTGGGTGGCCTGGTGGTCATCGATTTCATCGACATGGCCTCCAACAAGCACCAGCGCGAGGTCGAGAACCGCTTGGCCAACGCGCTGAAGTACGACCGGGCCCGCGTCCAGGTCGGCCGCATCTCGCGCTTCGGCCTGCTGGAAATGAGCCGCCAGCGCCTGCGCCCGAGCCTGGGCGAGTCCAGCCAGATCGTCTGCCCGCGCTGTGACGGCCACGGCCGCATGCGCAGCGTCGAGTCGCTGTCGCTGTCGATCATCCGCGTCGCCGAAGAGCATGCGATGAAGGAGAACACCGGGCAGGTGCTGGTGCAGGCCCCCGTGGAGATCGCCAATTACCTGCTGAACGAGAAGCGCAGCGCCCTGCGCGAGATCGAGCAGCGCCACGAGGCGCCGATCGTGATCGTCGCCGACGAGCAGCTGCATACCCCGCACTACACCGTCACCCGCCTGCGCGAGAATGAGTTGGGTGAAGAAAGCAGCAAGCCCAGTTATCAGCGCGGCACCCCGCGCAAGCTGCCGGTGCACGCGCTGACCAAGGGCCAGCTGAACATCCCGCCGCCGGCGGTGACCCAGGTCAAGCACACCTCGCCCGCCCCGGTTCGCGAGGAAGTTGAGCCGGCCAAGGCAGCCCCGGCCCCGGTCGCGGTCGCACCGACGGCCCCGGCCCCCAGCGGCGGCGTGATCGGCTGGCTCAAGCGCGTGTTCGGTGGCGAGCCGGCCCCGGCGCCGGCGCCGGCCGCTCCGGCGGCGCGTCAGTCGCAGGACGGTGGCCGCAAGGACCGCAACAAGGATCGCAACAAGGACCGCAAGGACCGTCGCGACGACAGTCGTGGCAATGGCAACGCGCAGCAGCAGAAGGATGGCGGCAACCGCAAGGACCGCAGCGAGCAGCGCAAGGACGGCCGCAACGGCAACAACGGCAATGCGCAGCAGCAGCCGCAGCAGGGCAAGCAGAAGGAGCCGCAGCACAAGGATGGCCAGCAGCAGCCGCAGCAGCAGAACAAGCCGCGCAACGAGCAGCAGGGCCAGAACCAGAACCAGCAGCCGAAGCTGAAGCAGCCCAAGCAGCCGCGCCCGCAGCAGCAGGACGGTGACAAGCCGGCCGAGAAGCCGCAGCGCAATGCCGCCGAAGCAGCTGCCGAAGCCGTGACCGCAGCGGCAGCCGTAGCCGCTACGGCCGTCGCCGCCAATGGGGTGAACGCGCAGGAAGCCACCGCCCCGGTCGCCCCGGTCGCCCCGGTCGCCCCGGTAGAAGCGGCCGCACCGGTCGACGCCGCTGCCAATGCGGCCAGTGCGACCGACGTCGTCGCAGTTGCCGGTGAAGAGGCTGCAACCGACGCCAATGGCGAGCAGGCTGGCGAAGGCGCAACCCGCCGTCGCCGTGGCCGTCGTGGTGGCCGTCGTCGTCGCCGCGGTGGCGCCGAAAACGCCGCCGGCAGCGACGCCCTGGGTGATGACCAGGACGAGGGTGATGACGGTGATGACGCCGACGGCGCCGAGCCGAACATCGACAGCACTGCCGGCACTGCGCCGGTCGCGGCTGTGCTGCCCACGCGTTCGCAGCCGGAGTTCGACTTCGATGACGAAGCCGAGCCGGTCGCTGTCGAAGCCGAGAAGCCAGCCCGTGCTGCCGCCGCTGTTGTCGCCGCGCCGGTTGCCGTGGTGAGCAGCGCTGTGGTCGAAGCCGCCGCCCCGGTCGTGGCTGAAGTGCAGGCACCGGTCGAGGCTGCGAAGACCGAAGCGGTGTCCTCGCCGGTGCAGACCAGCATGCTCGATGCCATCGACGCCGCGACCCCGGTCCAGCCGGTCGCCGCTGCCGCACCGGTCGCCAACGCCACTCCGGTGGTGGACGCTGCTGCGCCGGCCATCGAAGCAAAGCCGGTTGTGGCTGAAACGGCCGCGGTGGTTGAAGCCGCACCGGTGATCGAAGCGAAGCCGGTCGCAGTCGAGGCCGCGCCGGTCGTGGAATCGAAGCCGCAGGTGGTTGAAGCAACCCCGGTGGTTGAAACCAAGCCGGTGGCCAGTGAGAGTGCCCCGGTGGTGGAGGCCGCCCCGGCCGTTGAAGCCACGCCGGTCGTCGAGACTGCGCCGATCGTGGAACAGCCGGTCGCTCCGGTGGCGGTCGAAGCCGCACCGATCGAAGCCGCCGCCCCGAGCGCTGATGCGGTGGTGACGCCGTCGATCGATCCGGTCGCCGATGGCCATGTCGACGCTGCAGCCCAGGCTGCAGAAGCCAAGGCTGATGAAGAAGACGAAGAGGCCGCCAAGCGCACGCCGCCGGCGAACTGATCGCTCCTTGATAGCGTGAAAACGAACCGGCGGGGATCAATGATCCCCGCCGTTTTTGTTTGTGCTTCGGGCCGAACCGTGCCAACCAAGGTTGGCACCTACCCAAGCGTGTCCCGTCAGGGTTTCGGCGCGAACTGCAGGCGGGTCCACACGCCGTAGTGGTCCGAGGCCCAGCGACCGCTGTCGTCGGGCTGGTCGAACAGGATCTTCGCCTCGCGCGCGACCATCTCGTCCTGCTGGAAGAAGATGTGGTCGATCCGCGACGGCGCCTGGTAATAGTGGCGGTTGAGCGTACTGACCCCGGCAAGGTCGGTGTTCACGTGCACGCTGCCGTAGCTGTCGCCGTAGTGGCTGCGCAGCTCGCTCAGGTCGCCGGCATCCACCAGTGCATTGAAGTCGCCAGCAATCACCACTGGTGCACCGGCCGACGTTGCAGCGATGAAGCGCAGCAGGTCCTCGACCTGGCTGCGGCGGATGCGTTGCCCGTTCTCGTCACTGCGCTCGTTGAGATGCGTGGCGTAGACATTCACCGGCGTACCGTCGACGTCGATGCGCAGGTGGGCAACCGTGCGGTAGTCATCCAACGGCTGCAGCAGATGATCGCCGTGGGCAAGAATCGGCCGCCGGGTCAGCAATGCATTGCCGTAGCGTTTGGGCGCGCCGACCGGATCGGTGGACACGAACACGTACTTGTAGCCGAGTTGGTTGGCCAGCCATTGCGCCTGGTTTCGCACGTTGCGGCGCTGGATCACCTCCTGCAGGGCAACCGCATCCGGCTGCAGGCGCTTGAGCTCGGCCAGGATGGTGCGGCGGCGGCTTGGCCAGTCCTCGCGGTCATGATGCAGGTTAAAGGTGACCATGCTCATGCCTGGCGCGGTGGCAACGTCAGCCGCTGCCGCGGCGGCCGGCTCGGCCGCCATCGCCGCGCCCGGCAATGCCAATGCAATTGCCAGCCCCAGGGCACGCACGGTCGTGCGCACCCTTGCCCCCTGCTGCTTCATCGTTACTGCCCCTTGCGCTCGGCGCGGCGCACCGCGCTCGGTACATCGATCTCGACCCGCGCCGGCAGCTGGTGCACGTGCAGTTCCCTGTTGACCCATTCGGCCGCTTCACCGTTGATGGTCGCCTCGCCCGGATCACCGGCGTACGGCCACGGCAACACCACGCCACCGACCGGTGGCAGCAGGCCCGGCTGTACCTCCAGCACCAGCTGCTTGTCGCTGCGCTGCAGGCGGTAGTTGAGCTGGCCCTGCGGCGTGCGCAGGCCCTGAACGGCGATGCCCTCGCCCTGCAGCCACGCGCTCGGCACGCCAGCGGCCAGCACCAGCGCATCGTCCATGTCGCGGTTGTAAGCGAACATGTCCAGCGCCGAACGCACGAAATCCGAGGCCACCCACGCGTGCGGCAGGTCACCGACGAAGAACGGCTTGCGCGGGGTGCGCGAGACCACTTCGGCCCACTGGTTCCAAGCCTGCGGCGCACGGTCCTTGAAGAAGAATTCGGTGGCCTGCCAGGCGCGGTCACGCCAGCCCAGGCGCACGAACGCCGCCACGTTGCGCCACTCGTACGGGGTGTAGTCCTTCCACTCCCGCTTGCCATCGCGACGGGCCACGAACTCCTTCCAGTAGCGCTCGAAGGTCGCCTCCAGCGCCTGCTGCGGCAGTCGGCCCTGCTCGCCGCCCGGCGCCAGTGCGATGGTGGTCGAGGTCGCATCGAAATCGCCCAGCTCGGCCGAGCCCGGCAGGTAGTCGATCTTGTGCTGCTGCATCGCCGACAGCAGCGAAGCCTGCAGGTCACCACGGAACTGGTCACGCGATTCAGCGATCTGCATCGCCTCGACCTTGCCCAGCTGGGTCGCAAGCAGCGCCGCATCCTTGTAGCCGCGCAGCGCCCAGAAGTTGTCCCAGTACGAATGCATCGGCTTGGCCGAATAGCCTTCGTGGCTGATCGAGGCCGGCATCATCCCGTAGAAGGCCGGGTTGCGCGCGCGGTTCTCTTCGGTGCGCTCGCTGGCGCGCAGCTGCTCCATGTAGGTGTAAGCGCCCTGCACGTGCGGCCACATCAGCTCGGTGAAAGTGCTGTCGCCGGTATAGCGCCCGTACTCGGCGATGCTGTAGATCAGCTCACCGTGGCTGTCGTTCTCCGGCACCGGGTCGCTGCCGCGCGCGTCGACGCAGCACGGTACCTTGCCGTTCTCGAACTGGTACGGCGCATACCAGTTGATGTAGTCACGCACCGCATCGCTGCGCCCCATGCGCAGCAGGCCCTCGGAAATCATCGCGCCATCGCGGATCCAGCTGCGGGCATAGGAACGCGTGCCCGGCTGCAGGCGCGGCCCGACGCGCGAGATCAGCATGTGCGCGACTGCCGTGCGCAGGGTGTCGACCAGCGGCTGGCCCGCAGCGGGTACCTGCAGCGAGACCACGCCCAGCTTCTGCCGCCACTGCTCGGCCACCTGCGCCTGCGCCTTGGCCACGTCCAGCGCCTTCGGCGCCCAGCCACCGGTCTGCGGCAGTACCACCGCCACCTCGCGGCTCTGGCCGGGCTCGAGCTTGATCGTGTAGATCAACGCGCCCGACGCCATGCCGGTGCTGTCCTTCACTGCGGTGGCCGCCGGGTACTTGCCGTCCGCCAGATGCATCGCATCGAGCTTGCCATCGAACGTGCTGGCAAAGCGCGCATCCGGAACCTGCAGCGGGTAGATGCGCGGCTCACCGTTGACCCTCACCAGCTGCTCGCCGACATCCAGTGCATCGATGCGGCTGAAGCCACCGACGGTATTGAGGAACTGCGTTGGCGGATTGACCTGCCACGGCCGGATCGCCAGTGCCAGGGTGTATTCGTGCGCCACCTTGTCCGGATTGCTCAGCCGGTAGCGGCCGATCAGCTGCGCACGCTCCGGCGTGCCCTGCACGAAACCGGTCACCGCCAGGCCGGCCTTTTCATGCACCCAATCGACATTGGCGATCGGCAGGTAGTGATCCTGCAGCGACTGGGTGATGGCGACCTTTGACCAGTCCAGCAGCTTGCCATCGAGGCGGATGAACGGCTCGATGCTGAAGCTGCCCTTGGCCGGCTCCAGCGCGCCATCCTCGCTGATCAGCGCCTGCTCCTGGCCACCATCGAGGCCGAGCAGGGTCCAGTACGGCTGTTCGCCCACATAGGCACGCGGCAACGAGCCTCGCGGCAGATCGGCGGCCACCGAGGACAGGAAGGCATTGGGCGTGGCGGCGAAGGCCAGCGGCTTGAGTGCGATGTCACGGATGCCATAGCGCCAGTTCGGGCCATCGCGCAGATCGAAACGCACGTAGCGCGCGTCGGTATCCGGCAGCGCCAGCCAATCGCGCCCCCCCGCACCGCCGGTCACCTCGCGCACAGTGCGCCAGTCCCGGCCATCCTCGGACGTCCGCACGGTGTAGCGATTGGCTTCCAGGTTCGGCAGCCAATCGATCACTACACCGCCGATCTCGCGGCTCTTGTGCAGGTCCAGGCTGATGGTCTGCTGCTTGACGCCACCGCTGATCCAGAACGTGTCGCTCTTGCCGTCGATCATGCGGTCCTGCAGCGCGGTGGCCGTATCGGCAATCACTGATGGCACCAACGCCGAATCATCCTGCGGCGGCAGGCCCTGCAGGGTCAGCTTGTCGAAGCACACCGTGCCGCGGCCACCGACCTTGCTGTAGATCGTGAACTCGACGGCGGCGCTTCGTGCCATCTCCTTCTCGGGCGAGGGACCCCACGCCTTGTCGATCTGGCGCCGACGGTACTCGACCGGCGTCCACGCCTTGGGGAAGCTGTAGCCGGGCCGGTTGACCCACCAGACGTTGTCGCCGCTGGCATCGATCAGCTTGAACTGCAGGTCGTTGCCCGGCGATTCGCCACGCAACTGGAATCCGAAGCGGTAATTGACCGGGTACTCGATGTTCAGCGCGCGGCGGATGCCGACGTAGCCGGAGACATCGTGGAAGTCATAGTCCAGGCACAGCGCGCGGCCACCACCGGCACCACTGACCGGGCGCAGCGAACCGCTGACCTGGTCGGACAGCACCAGCGTCCAGGCTGCGATGTCGTCGAAGTCGTCCAGCACCTTCGGTGCCGGCAGCGCCGGAGGTGCGGCGATCGCCAGGGAAGTCCACAACAGGCCCAGTCCAACGGCGATCGCTCGCTTCATCCCTTGACGCTCCCCAGCAACAGACCTTGGATGTAGTACCGCTGCAGCACCAGGAACAGCGCCAGCACCGGGACCACGGTGACCACCGCGCCAGCCATCATCATTTCCACGTCCATGATGTGCTCGCGCGAGAGGGTGGCCAGTGCCACCGGCAAAGTGTAGTGCTCCTGGTCGGTCAGCACGATCAATGGCCACATGAAATCGTTCCATGCGCCCATGAAGGTGAAGATCGCCAGGGTCACCAGCACCGGCTTGAGCATCGGCAGCACGATCTGGAAGAAGATGCGCAGCTCCCCTGCCCCGTCGATGCGCGCCGCTTCCAGCAGTTCGTCCGGGATGGAACGCGCGTACTGGCGTACCAGGAAGATGCCGAACACGCTGGCCAGCGCCGGCACGATCACGCCACCGAAGCTGTTGACCAGGCCCAGCTGCTTCATCAGCAGGAACAGCGGCAGCATCGCCACCTGCGCCGGAATCACCAGCGCCGCCATCAGTACCTGGAACAGGCGCTCGCGGCCGACGAAGTTGAGCTTGGCGAAGGCGTAGCCGGCCATGGTGTTGAGCAGCAGCGAACCGACCGTGATGCCGAGCGACACCAGCAGGCTGTTGGCGAAGTTGCCACCCATGCCAGTGCGCGCGAACAGCTCATGGTAGTTGTGCGTGGTGATGCTGGAAGGCAGCAGCGGCGGCGGGAAATGGCTGGCCTCGCCCTGCGGCATGAACGAGACCGAGAGCATCCACAACAGCGGTGCCAGGCTGACCAGGGCCAGCACCAGCAACGCACCATTGATCAACCACGGGTACCAGCGCGACTGGCCGATTTCACGACTCATACCAACTGCCTCTTGCGGCCGAAACGCAGCATCACGGTGGTCACCGCCAGGATGATCAGGAACAGCAGGAACGCCACGGCGGAGGCGCGTCCCAGGTTCCACCACTTGAAGCCTTCCTCGAACATGAAATACAGCACGCTGACGGTGCTCTGCAGTGGGTCGCCGCGGGTCATCACGTAGGGTTCGGCGAACAGCTGGAAGTAGCCGGACACGGTGATCACGCCGACCACCAGCAGCACCGGGCCGAGCATCGGCAGGGTGATGTGCAGGAACTGCTTCCAGCGCGAGGCACCGTCGATGCGCGCGGCCTCGTACAGGTCATGCGGGATCGCCTGCAGGCCGGCCAGGAAGATCACCATGTTGTAGCCGAAGTTCTTCCACACCGCGAACAGCATGATGGTCGGCATCGCCCAGTTGGGATCGCCCAGCCAGTCGATCGGGCTGATGCCCAGATGGCCCAGGCCGTAGTTCACCAGGCCGTAGCTGGTATGGAACAGGTAGCGCCAGATCACCGCCACCGCCACCAGCGTGGTCACCACCGGCGCGAACAGCGCGGTGCGGAACAACGCCTTGAAGCGTGCGGCCGGCGCATTCAGCAGCATTGCCGCGCCCAGCGACACGCCGATCGACAAGGGCACACCGATCAACACGAAGTAAGTGGTATTCCACAGCGACTTCCAGAACATCGGGGTCTGCAGCAGATCGATGTAGTTGCCGAGGCCGACAAAGCGCAGGTTGCTGCTGTCAGCCAGGGCATACAGGTCGAAGTCGGTCACGCTCAGCGCCAGCGCCGAAGCCACCGGCAGGCCGAAGAACACGCCCAGCACGATCAGCGAGGGACCGGCGAAAATCCAGCCGGCGAGTGAAGTACGTTTCATTGCGCGCTCCCGGCGGCCACGGCACTGCTCGATTGCGGCGACGGAACGCGCTGCTGCAGGCGTTGTTGTTCATGCATCCAGCGGCGCTTTGCCAGCACCTTGTCCACGCGCTGGTCGAGTTCTTCGACGGCCTTGTCCTGCGGCAGGCCACCGCGCACCACCTTCTCGGTGACGATGCGCATTTCCTGCACGATGCGCTCCCATTCGAGCACCTTCGGCGTCGGCTTGACCCGCTCCAGCTGGTCACGGAACGCTGCGGCCAGCGGATCGTTGGCCAGCGACGGCGCACTCCACGTGCTGCGGCGTGGCGGCAGGTCGCCGATGATCGAATGGAAACGTGCCTGGATCTGCGGGCGCGACAGGAACTCGATCAGCTTCCACGACGCCTCCTTCTGCTGCGACTTGCGGAAGATCACCAGGCTGGTGCCACCGGCGATGCCCGCGCCCGGACCCTCCGGCCCCGGCAGCGCTGCGGTGCCCCACTGCCCTTCCAGTTCCTTCGGCTGCAGCTTCTTGAACTCGCGGATGTTCCATGGGCCGGAAATGTAGAAGACGTTGAAGCCGCGGAAGAACTCATCCCAGACGTTTGAGATCTGCGTCTCGGACATCTTCGGCGCCCAGCCCTGCTCGAACATGTTGGCGTAGAACGCCAGCGTGCGGCGGAAGCCGGGGCTGCTGAAGTTGCCGCGGGTGTCATCATCGCGCAGCAGCGGATCGGGCTGCTGCAGTGCCAGCGACAGCTGCTGCTCGAACTCGTTGATCGGCATCAGCACCGCATAGCGGTTCGGGCCCTGCATGCGCTTGATCGCTGCCATCTGCTCATCCCACTCCTGCCACGTGCGCGGCGGGTGGTCGTAGCCGGCCTTGGCCAGCAGGTCCTTGCGGTAGTAGATCAGGCGCGTATCGACATACCACGGCACGCCGACCAGCTCGCCGTGGATCACGTTGGTGTCCCAGATGCCCTGGAAATAGTCCTTCTCATCGACCACGGCAGAGTGATCGACGAACGGCTGCAACGGGGTCAGCGCATCGAGCTCGGCGAACTCCGGCACCCAGGTGTTGCCGAGCTGGCAGACGTCCGGCAGGCCGTCGGCGGCGAACGCGGTCAGCAGCTTTTCGTGCGCAGCGGTCCACGGGATGTTCTGCACGTCCACCTTGATGCCCGGGTTCTCGGCTTCGAACTCATGGATCAGTTCGCTGACCACCTCGGCTTCCCGGCCCATTGCCCAGAAACGCACAGTGGTGGTGCCCGGTTCGGTGCGGGCGCAGCCGGCCACGGCCAGTGCGGCCAGGGCTGGCAGTGTCCAGCGGCGCAGACGGTCGATCCAGTTCGGCATCGGATTACTTGCCCTGGCCTGTGTTGCGGTTGGCATTGTTCTTCTGTTCCTGCGCGGCAGCCGCGCGTGATTCGGCGATACCCACCGCGCGTGCCGCCGCGGCCTTTTCGTCTTTCTGCAGTTCCAGCGGCTGGAACGAACCTTCCGGCGCCAGCCAGCCACCACTGAACCCCGCCCGCTCCAGGCCCTTGCGGATGTACGGGTTCTTCTTCATCACTTCCCAGACGAAATCATTGCGATAGTTGGCGATCATGGTCAGGATCGGCCCCTGGTCGATGGCGATGTAGTCGCTGGCGACCCAGCCACGATCCGGCACCACGCGGCCGGTCTTGATCGGGATGTCGTAGTTGAAGCTGGGATTGAATGAATCCAGGAAGCCGTAGCTGGAATAGATGTAATCGCCGTAGCGCTTGTGCATCTCCAGCGTGGCCGGGATCACCTGTTCCGGCGCGAACACCACCGACGCGATCGCGGCGGTCGGAGCGATGGTGCCGTCATCGAAGTTCTCGCGCAGGCCAGCGCCGCGCGAAGAGTAATGGCGGAACTGGCGCTGCTCGCCACGGTATTCCTGCGTGGTGTTCTGCGGACCATCGCTGGCGGTCAGGCCCCAGACGTTCTCGCCGTAATCCTTCCACTGCATCGGGTTGGCGATGGCGTACTCACGCTGGGCCAGTGCGGCCGAGCGGCTGTTGAGGAAGTAGGTGCTGCCGCGCTCGCGCATGTAGGCGTCCTGGATGTCGCGGAAGTCGATCCAGACGTGGCTGTACTGGTGGCCGAACAGCGGGCCGAAGGACAGGTATTCCTGGCCCTGGTAGACCCCCCAGTCGTTGTCATAGGTGCGCGTCCACACCGTCCACGCATCCGGGCTGACCGGGTGCGTCGGCGAACCGAGGGCAAGGATGTAGACCATCATCGCCTCGTTGTAGCCCATCCAGTCGTGGTCGATGAAACCGCTCTCGGGGAACCAGCCCATCGAGATCAGCGGCGCACGCTGCTGCAGCCAGGGCCAGTCGACCTTCTTGTACAACGTGTCGGCGATCTGGCGGATTTCCTTCTCGCGCGGATCGTCACCGTCGTAGTACGACTGCGCGAACAGCACCCCCATCATCAGCAGCGCGGTATCCACCGAGGACAGTTCGACCCAGCTGTCGTAGCGACGGCCTTCCTGCATGTCCAGGAAGTGGTAATAGAAACCCTTGTAACCCGCCTTGCCGGTACGCTGCGGGCCCATCGGCACGTCGCGGAAGAATTTCAGGGTAGTCAGGGTGCGGTCGATCGCCTGGTTGCGGCTGACCCAGCCGTTCTCGATGCCGATCGGATACGCGGTCAGTGCGAAGCCGACCGAGGCGATGCTGGCGAACGGCCGCGACGGATAGCGGTCCGGGGTCAGGCCATTGATCTCGTTGGTGGTATCCCAGAAGAACTGGAAGGTGCGGCGCTCGATGTCATCGAACAGCGGCGGCAGCTCAGGTTTCATCGGCCGCGGCGGTGCATCGGCCTCGATCAGGATCACCGGCGGCCGCGGCTTGGCAGGCTCCTGCTGGGCCGGCTGGCAGGCGGCCACGGCCAGGCTCAACGCTGCGGCGGACAACAGATGACGTGCCTGCATGGCGCGATTTCTCCGGTGGTCTGATCGATGGGAAAGCATACCGTCCAATGATCTGAAATCGTTTACAAGGTGCGTTCTTAAAAAACCACGAAAAACGTGGTTTGACACCGCGATCATTGCCCATGCCGATGCCCCCTGACCGGCAGCGGCATGGGCAATGGACCGGCACAGGGCCGGCCATTGCCGTTTTCACGCGCCCGATGCCGCCGGTGGAGCGGCGGCATCGGGGTCATGCATCCATCCGGGCTTAGAAGCGGAAGCCCACTTCGGCCTTGACCTGGCGCGGCGTACCGACGATGTCGCCGGTCTCGTTGTAGCTCGCGGTCAACTTGCCATTCTTGTAGTAGTTGTAGTTCGAGAAATTGTCGAAGTTGAACACGTTGATGATGTCGATACGCGCATACAGCTCGGTATCGCCCGGCATCTTGAACGTCTTCGTCGCCTGCAGGTCGACCGAGCGATAACCGAAGATCTTGCCACCCAGCAGGAACTTGCCGTTGCCACCCGGAACCGCCGCCATCGGGGTCGGCAGGTCGAAGCCATTGGCCTGCGGCACGCCGTACCAGTCGTTGATCGCGGTCGGGGTGGCCAGGGTGATCTTGCCACCGAAGGTGATGCCCCAGAAGCCCGCATACGAACCGGTCACCACCAGGCGGTGACGCGGCGCGCCGTTGGAGCGGATGGTCGGGTAGTCACCGATCACGCCACGGTCGAACGCGTAGTGCTCGTTGATGTCACGGTTGTGGCGGGCGGTGGTCCAGGTATAGGCGATGGAGGTGCCCCAGCCGCTTTCCTGGGTGAACGGCTTCTGCGCCGACAACAGGATCTGGGTAGCACGGGTCTTGATGCCCTGCTGGCCGATGATCAGGCTGCCGAAGCCCGGCACGTTGCAGCTCCACGCCTGGCCCAGACCGGCTTCGGTGCCACCGCACAGACGCGGATCGTCGAAGAAGTTGCCGGTCGGGTAGCGATTGCCCAGGGTGAAGGCGAAGCCGTCATAGGTGAGCGTGCGCGAGATGGTGGCGTCGGTCAGCCAGTCGCCGATCTGGTTGCTCATGCCCAGGCTGAACTGGTCAGCGTAGGGCACCTTCAGATTGTTGTTCAGCAGGTCGACTTCCAGGCCGGCATTGCTGGTCGAACCGACCAGGCTCTGGAGGTTGCCGATACCGTTGAGCAGGTTCGGGTTCCAGTCATAGCACGCGGCGTTGCCCTGGAAGCACTGACCGGTTGCCGGATTGCGGAAGTAGATCGTCGGCTGCGGCAGGGCCAGCTTGGTGGTTTCCAGCTGCAGGTAGTCGAACAGGTCGCGGTCGTAGGAACGACCGGCACCACCGTGGATCACGTGCTGCTCGTCGGCATTGATGTCATACGAGAAACCCAGACGCGGCTGCCAGGCATTCTTGAATGCCTTGCGGTTGTGGCCGTTGCTGATGTAATCGTTGATGTTCAGGCCGCTCAGCGCCAGCGTGTCGGCGTAGCTCTGGCCAGCGGCGGCACGCGGATCCTGCGCGAACAGCGCATTGACCACTTCCGGCGGGGTCACGAAGTCCAGATAGGACGGGTTCTTCTCGTAGTCCCAGCGCAGGCCGAGGTTCAGCTGCAGGTGGTCGTTGACCTGCCAGTCATCCTGGATGAACAGACCGATCTGCTTCACCTTCGAGCGCACTTCGCCGGACACGCCGGACACGCCGGTGACCGGCTTCACGAACTGTGCCTTGTACGGGATGCTGTCCGGGAAGGTCGGGTTGTCGATGGTGTAGTAGAACTGCGGATTGATCTGCGCCGCATCGGAGGCGTACAGGTCGATCTGCTTGTACTTCGCACCCATCTTGATGGTGTGGTCGCCCGCCCACTGGATGCCATCCAGGGTCAGGTTGTCTTCGATCGACCAGCCCTTCTGGCCCTTCACCTGCGACGACATTGCCGAGGAACCACCGATCGAGACGATGGCGCGCTCCTCGCTCTTGCCGTCCGGCGCGGTGTAGTTGAAACCGTTGCCCATGCTCAGCGGCTTGGGATTGTTGAACGAATCCTCGTGGGTAACCATCAGCTCGTTGTAGTAACGCTCACCGCTGTGGTTCCAGCGCAGCGCGTAACGACGGTCAGTGTTCTTGGTTTCCTTGCCGTGCATCGGCGCGGTCTGGTCCGAGAACTGCTGCTGGGTTTCATCACGGTCCTGGAAGGTCAGTTCCAGGCGATCGTTGTCGGTCGGCTCGAAGTCGACCTTGGCGAAGATCAGGTCCTGCTGGAACGGCTGGCTGGCCGGGCCCAGGCCGGCCTGGGCATCAGCCGGGACGCGGTTGGCCTTGTTGGTCACCGAACCATGCGGTGCGATGGTCACCGGCAGATCGAAGCGCTTGGCTTCATAGGTCACGAAGAAGTGGGCCTTGTCCTTGACGATCGGGCCGCCCAGGGCGAAGCCGTATTCCTTCTCGGCCGAATCTTCCTTGCCCTTGCCCGGCTGACGCTCGGCCGGGGTCATCGCGCGCATGCTGTCGTTGGTATAACGGTAGAAGGTTTCACCCTTGAACTCGTTGGTACCCGACTTGGTCGCGGCCGTGACCGCTGCACTGGACACCTGGCCGTACTCGGCCTTGTAGTTGCCGGTGATGACCTTGTACTCGCCGATGGCCAGCTGCGGGAACGGGTTACCGGCACTGCCGGACTGACCGGCCACGCCGCCGCCCTTGACGTAGCTCTTCTGGCCCACACCGTCGATGTACACGTTGGTGCCGTCGGAGTTGGTGGCACCGCCGCGCAGCGAGGTGTTGCCCTTGGCGTCGCGGGTGAAGATCATGCCCGGCACCGCGTCGGCGAACTCCAGGAAGTTGCGCGAGACCTGCGGGGTGGTCTGGATCTGCTGCAGGCTGACGGTCTTGCCGACTTCGGACGTGCGCACTTCCTGCAGCAGGGTCGGCGCGACGACGTTGACAGTGTCCAGGTTGGTGGCTGCGGTCGTACCCGGGGTGCTGCTGGCAGCGCCGGCAAAGTTCAGGGTAGCGGTCGAGGCCACGGTGACGGTGACCTTCTGCGACTGGCCGTTGGCGACCACGTCATAGGTGCCCGGGTCCAGGCCCATCAGCGAGTAGCTTCCATCGGCACGGACGGTACCGCGACGGACGGTGCCGGTGGCCACGTTGGTGGCGGTCACCTCAGCGCCGGCCTGCGCGCCGGAAACCTGGCCGCGCAGGCTGGCATTGGCCGACTGCGCCATGACGTTCGGAGCAGCAGCCAGCATCAGGCAGCTGACCAGTGCGGTGCTCAGCAGCCGGCGTGCCGGCGTGCGGAAGGTGGTGTGCATCATCAACTCAATCTCCGGGTGGCGGTAACCGCTTGCGCGGTCCCTGCGATCAATCAAAAAAGAAGGAACGCCTCCGGCTTCAACGGCCGGATGGCGGAGTGGTGGAATCGCGAACTATCAAGCGGGGAACCAGGGTCTGCTTGTCCCCTGTCCCATCCGTGGAGGTGCCGTCCATCAACTGCATCAGGCGCGTCATGGCCCGATCGCCGAGTTCGGCGATGCTGACCTGCATGGTGGTCAGCGACGGGTGGACGAAACGCGCCAGTGGAATGTCATCGAAACCGGCCAGGGCGACGTCGGACGGAACGTGGACACCTGCCTGCGTGAACGCATACAGGCAACCCAGCGCCATCATGTCGTTGGCGGCGAACACGGCATCAGGCAGCGCTCCGGCTGCCAACAACTCCTGACCGGCGCGATGGCCGGAAGCTTCGTCGAAATCACCGGGCAGCTCGATGCCTTCGGCGTCACTGCCGAAAGCCGCCAACGCGTCACGGAAGCCACGCAGGCGCTCGCGCGCGTCGAAGTTGAGGTCCGGGCCAGAAATGAAAGCGATACGGCGGTGACCCGCGTCAAGCAGATGGCGGGTCATCGCCATCGCACCGGCATGGTCATCGATGCTCAGCACCGGGTGGTCCTGCCCGGGCAGATAGGTGTTGATCAACACCGTTGGCAACGACTGCGGCAGGTTGTCGGTCAGGAATCCCGGGCTCTCCGCATAGGGCGAGAGCACCAGCAGGCCGTCGACGCGGCCGCGCATGGCGCGCAGGGCCGCGCCCTGCTGCTCCTGGTCACCGTGGTAACTGGACACCAGCAGGTGCTGGCGGCGGTTGCGGGCGACGTTGTCGATGCCGCGCATCAGCTCGGAGAAGAATTCGCCGTACAGGTCAGGCAGTACCACGCCCACCGTATTGGTGCGACGGCTGCTGAGGCTGCGGGCGGCGGCGTGCGGGGTGTAACGCAGCCGTGCAGCCACCTCCAGCACAAGCTGGCGGACCGGTTCGGCGACATTTTCATGCCCGTTGAGCGCGCGGGAAACCGTGGCCACGGAGACCCGGGCTTCGCGAGCGACGTCTTTGATTGTGATAGCTGCCTTGTTCACGAAGCCGCCCTCCACGGCTTGGACCTACCAGCATTGGCGCGGAATGTAAGCGTTTCCATCTGGGCTTGTAAACAGTCCGTTAGGCGAATGTCCTGAAATGGACATGGAAATCTGTCTGTGGCGGGCCCGCTGACGGACCCGCCAGGACAGTGTGGGACAAGGGCTCAGCCCTGTTCTGACGGGGTCAATGCACGAATGGACAGCGCGTGGATGTCGGTCTCCATCATCGCGCCCAGCGCTGCATAGACCGCGCGATGCCGGGCCAGTGGACCCAGTCCGGCGAAGCGTTCACTGACCACATGCACGTTGAAATGACCGCGGCCATCGCGCGCACCGGCGTGGCCTGCATGACGATGACTGTCGTCTTCGATTTCCAGCACGCTCGGGGCCAGCGCCTGCTGCAGTGCGTCACGCATCCGCTCGATCCGCTCCGCGTTCACGGCAGGACCTTGCGGAACGGACGCACCTGTACATGGGTGTAGACGCCCGCGGCTACGTAAGGGTCGGCATCAGCCCAGGCCTGGGCCTGCACGAGCGACTCGAACTGCGCGATCACCACCGAACCACTGAAGCCGGCCGGGCCCGGGTCCTCGCTGTCTACTGCCGGGCACGGTCCGGCCAGCAGCAGGCGGCCTTCGTCGCGCAGCGCGTACAGGCGCGCCAGGTGTTCCGGACGTGCCTGCAGTCGCTGTGCCAGCACGTCCTGGCCGTCATAGCCTTCAATCACATACCACACGGCATTTCCTCGCTTGCGTTGTCGGGTGCGCAGATTCTAGCCAATGCCGCCCTCGCCCCAGCCCGGCTGGACACTGGCGCGACAAAGGCTTACCCTAGACACCATTGCACGTGGCTGGATGCAGCAGCCCGTCGGTTTCTGTGGCCAACGCAGCCCCCGACGACCGTCCCGCTGCTTCGAACCGGACCACCTGGCCGGGCCACGTAGACGACCTCCCCGTAGTTCCGTCGCTGCCGTTTCCTGCGGCGCGTCCTGCTGTTTGATATGTGTGGAATCGCGCCGATCCCGGCGTGTCTGGTGCCGTGGGGCGCCGTGGCGTTGGCCCGGTGAACCCGCTGCCGCGACTGGTCCGATGCAATCCTGATGTCCATTAGATGACTTCCGAACTCGCGCTCGACGCGAACCCGCCAACCCGGCCGCCCGCCCCCCAGCAGCAGGAAATGCCGCTGGCCGTGGTGCATGGGCAACCGGTCCTGCAGATTCCGCAGGACCTGTACATCCCGCCGGACGCGCTGGAAGTCATCCTGGATGCCTTCGAAGGCCCGCTGGACCTGCTGTTGTACCTGATCCGCCGCCAGAACCTGGACGTACTGGACATTCCCGTGGCCGAGATCACCCGGCAGTATGTGGAATACATCACCGTGATGCGCGAGCTGCGCTTCGAGCTGGCCGCCGAGTACCTGGTCATGGCCGCGATCCTGGCCGAGGTGAAGTCGCGCATGCTGCTGCCGCGCCCGGTCAGCGAGGAAGGCGATGAGGCCGACCCGCGCGCCGAACTGGTGCGCCGCCTGCAGGAGTACGAACGCTTCAAGCAGGCCGCCGAGGACATCGACGCCCTGCCCCGCCAGGACCGCGACACCACGGTGGCACACGCCTTCATGCCCGAACGTGCTGCGGTGAAGCTGCCGCCGCCGGTGGACCTGAAGGAAATGCTGCTGGCCCTGCACGACGTGCTCAAGCGCGCCGAGCTGTTCAGTGGCCACGCCATCAAGCGCGAGGCGCTGAGCGTGCGGCAACGCATGGGCGAAGTGCTGGGCCGGCTTGAAGATGGCAAGTTCTACCGATTTGAAGGGCTGTTCACCGCAGAAGAAGGCAAGCTGGGCGTGCTGGTCACGTTCCTGGCGGTGCTGGAACTGGCCAAGGAACAGCTGCTGGACATCGTCCAGGAAGAGCCGCTGGCGCCGATCTACGTGAAGTCCCTGGCCGCCGGCAACACCAATGCCCCGCTGCAGTTCAGCAGCGAGTTCGACGACAACGACGCCGCCAACGAGAACGAGTGAGCGCTGACTGCCGATGGACCAAACGCTGATCAACCGCATTGTCGAGGGTGCCCTGCTGGCCTCCAGCCAGCCGCTCACCCTGGCCCAGCTGAAAGACCTGTTCCCGGAAGAGGAGCCGGCACCGCCGGGCAGCATCGAACGTGCGCTTGAGCGCCTGCGCGAAGCCTGCGAAGGCCGTGGCGTGGAACTGGTCGAGGTCGCCTCCGGCTTCCGCTACCAGGTGACCGGCGAAGTGCATGGCTGGATCAGCCGGCTGTGGACCGAACGCAAGACCCGCTATACCCGTGCCACCCTGGAAACCCTGGCGCTGATCGCCTACCGGCAGCCGATCACTCGTGGCGAGATCGAGCAGGTGCGCGGCGTGGCGGTCAGCAGCAACATCATCCAGGCGCTGGAGGAACGCGAGTGGATCCGCGTGGTCGGCCACCGCGACGTGCCCGGCAAGCCTGCCCTGTTCGGCACCACCAAGGGCTTCCTGGACTACTTCGGCCTGAAGCGCCTGGACGAGTTGCCGCCGCTGTCGGAACTGAAGGACCTGGGCGAGCTGGAACCCCAGCTGGCCCTGGACCGCGACGCACCGGCCGCCGCCAGTGCCGAGGGTCCGGACATTTCAGCTGGCGCCGATGGCGCTGCTGCCAACGATGACGCCGGCCTGGCCGGCAGCGACACCCCCGATTCCGCCGACGCAGCGTCTGCGTCGGCTTCCGATGAGCAAGCACCTTCGCCCCTTGATGGGCACCCCGATTCCGCGCCGGGCGAGCGCGCGGTGCCCCTGAACGAACGCGAAGACAACGCCGTCGCGATGACGACCGTGGCTGTTGACCAAGCCGATTCCGAACCAGAGGCCGACCCCGAAACCGTCGGCCGGAGCAAAACTGATGAGTGACACCCCCCGTAACAAGCTCTCGCTCAAGCGCGAAGCCACCTCCGAACAGTTCAAGCTGGAAGAGCGCCTGCACAAGGTGCTGGCCCAGGCCGGCCTGGGTTCGCGCCGCGCGCTGGAACAGCGCATCGCCGAAGGCCTGGTCAAGGTCAACGGTGAAGTCGCGCAGACCGGCATGTCGGTCAAGAGCGGCGACAAGATCGAGCTGGATGGCCGCGGCTTCGTCGCCACCGCCCTGGCCGAACCGTCGCGCGTGCTGGTCTACAACAAGCCGGAAGGCGAAGTGACCACCCGCGAAGACCCCGAAGGCCGCCCGACCGTGTTCGAATCGCTGCCGCCGCTGAAGGGCGCGCGCTGGATCGCCATCGGCCGCCTGGACATCAACACCACCGGCCTGCTGCTGGCCACCACCGACGGTGAACTGGCCAACGCCATGATGCACCCGTCGTTCGAGGTCGAGCGCGAGTACGTGGTGCGCGTGCGCGCCCCGGAAGGTGAGGAGAAGGTCTCCGACGCCATCGTCGACCGCCTCGCACGCGGCGTGGCACTGGAAGACGGCCCGGCCAAGTTCGACGAGATCGAACGCATCGGCGGCACCGACTCGCACGACTGGTTCCGCGTCGTGGTGAAGGAAGGCCGCAACCGCGAAGTGCGCCGCCTGTGGGAGTCGCAGGGCTGCCAGGTCAGCCGCCTGAAGCGCACCCGCTACGGCAAGGTGAGCCTGCCGCGCGAACTGGCCCGTGGCCATTCGGTGGAACTGGGCACCGCCCAGGTTGAAGCCCTGCGTGCGCAGCTGAAGCTGGAAGAAGGCGCGCCGTCGGCTCTGACCCTGCAGCCGGTGATCGGCCAGCGTCGCGCCGCCAAGACCACCGTGCGCGTGCGCGAAGGTGGCCGTGGCAATGCCTACGTCAACGGCCATAACACCGCCGACGAAGGCCGCGAGCTGCGTCGCTTCGACAACGTCCGCGAAGACCGCGGCCGTGGCCGCGGCGGCAAGGGCGGCGGTTTCAAGGGTGGCCTGACGGTCAGCGGTGAAGCAGCAGCCAAGCAGTCGCAGAGGCCGTTCAAGCAGCGCACCCAGAAGAACGACCGTTCGCTGCCGGAAGGCAACCCGGCCGCGTTCCGCACCTGGTACGTGCCGGATGGCGTGAGCACGGGCCCGAGCGGCCATCGCAATGCCGGTCCGGGCGCGCGCGGCCCGGGTGCCCGTGGTCCGGGCGCAGGCGGCCAGGGCCGTCCGTACGGCAAGCCGAAGGGTCCGGGCGCCGGTGGCGGACAGGGCCGTGGCGGTTTCGGCGGTGAAGGCCGTGGCGGCGCAGGCGGCCAGGGTCGTCCGGCCGGTGCCGGCAACCGCTCGCAGGGCCAGGGCAACAAGCACCCGTATGGCCATCCGGGCAATGCCCCGAGCTTCCCGTCCGACCACGCCACCCCGGGCTTCAACCCGTATGGCAGCCCCAAGCCGGCGCAGGGCGCCCGTCCGGGCGGTCGCGGGCCGGGTGGTGGCAACCGTGGTCCGGGCGGCAATCGCGGCCCCGGCGGTCCGGGTGGCAACCGTGGCCCGGGTGGCCCCGGCGGCAACCGCGGTCCGGGCGGCCCGCGCCGCAGCGGCCCGCGCGGCGGCTGATCCACCGGCACGCCTGAAATGAAAAACCCCGGCGCAAGCCGGGGTTTTTCGTTGAAAAGGGGACAGAGGGGGTTAAGTCGTTTTTGCCACGGCCTGTGTCGAAGGGGCGAAAGCGACTTAATCCCCTCCGTCCCCATTTGCGTGGCGCTGGAACGCGGCGGGTGTGGTGCCGGTCATGCCGCGGAAGAAGGCGATGAACGGGCTCTCGGCGGAGAAGCCGGTGTCCTGCGCCACGTGCGCCACGCGTCGGCCCAGCAGCAGCAACTCCATGGCCCGCATCAGTCGCCATTGCTGGCGCCAGGCCTGGTAGCTCATGCCGGTATCACGCTGCATCAACCGGCCGACGGTACGCGCGCTCAGGCCCGTGCGCGCGGCCAGCTCCCCCAGTTCGGGCGGCAGCTGCTCGGCGACCGGGAGGCACCGTGCGATCCGCCGATCACGAGGCAGAGGCAGGTCCATCGGCGCCACCGGTGCAGCAGCGATTTCCAGCACGCACAACGCCAGTTGGTGGTGCGCGCGCGGCGACTGCCAGTCATGGTCGAACGGCGCCTGCGCGATCGGCTCCAGCAAGGCCTGCAGCAGCGACCCCACGCCGATGATCGCCGGCTGCCGGGGCAGCTGGGCCGACAGCGTGGCGCCGAAGTACAACGAACGGTAGTCGACCGCCTGGCGCATCTGCGCGCGATGGCGCAGCCCGCCCGGAATCCACGCGGCACGCGCGGGCGGCAGCAGGCTGATGCGATCACCGTAGGTCAGGCGCGTGCAGCCCTGCCGGGTATACAGCAGCTGCGCGCGTGCATGCTGGTGCCAACCCGAGTCGTGATCCGCCAGTGAGGCTGCGATCCCCAGCACCGGAGCGCTCCAGGCATCGGCGTCGAAGTGCGCGTGCGGCTGCAACCAGGCCATGTCTGATTTCATACATTCGATGACAGGATAGACAGAGTGCGCCATTGCGGACGCGACCACAATGCGCGGCCCTGTTCCTGGAGCGCCCGCATGTCACGCCGCCTGTTGTTGCTCACCATTGCACTGCTGATGTTCCCGCAGTTGGCACAGACCCTGTACAGCCCGGCCCTGGCCGATCTGGCCGAACGCTTCGCCCTGCCGCCGAGTGCCGCCAGCCAGGCCATGAGCCTGTACCTGTTCGGCTTCGCTGCAGGCGTGCTGCTGTGGGGGCGCCTGGCCGATCGTATCGGTCGTCGCCCTGCCCTGCCATGCGGCCTGGCCGTGTTCGCACTGGCCGCCTGCGGCGGCCTGCTGGCCAGCACCTTCGGCCAGGTCCTGCTGGCACAGGCACTGGCCGCACTGGGTGCGGCGGCGGCCTCGGTGGTAACCCAGACCGTACTACGCGACCACCTGCAGGGACCCGCGCTGGCGCAGGCATTCTCCTGGATCGGCATGGCCCTGGCCCTGAGCCCGGCCATCGGCCTTGCACTGGGCACGCTGCTGGTCGCCGCCCATGGCTATGTCGGCGTACAGTTCGGCCTGCTGCTGATCGCTGCCCTGCTGGCAGTCGCATGCCTGGCGGGCCTGCGCGAAAGCCGCCCTGCACAGATCCCGCACGCGCCCATGCTGCCGCTGCTGCGGGAACTGCTGCGCGATCGCTGGATCTGGTCACACGCGTTGCTGGTGATGGCCTTCAACGTGGCGATGTACAGCTGGTATGTGCTCGGCCCCTTCGTGTTTGCGCGCCTGCACTGGCCAGCCACCTGGTTCGGCGCCAGCGGCGCGGTGCTGGCACTGGGCTCGGCACTGGGCGCGTGGGGCAATGGCCGCCTGCTGCGTGCAGGCGTTGTCGCAACCACGCGCATCCGCATCGCCGCAGGACTGGTCCTGACGGGAGGCCTGCTGGCCGCGCTGCTGCATGATCACCCTGCCCTGATCGCGGCGATGGTGCCGGTGGTGACGGGCTTCGGCCTTGCCATTCCCAATGTGCTCGGCCAGGCCCTGCGCGGCTATCCACACTGTCTCGGCAGCGCAGGCGCGCTGTTCGGCCTGCTCTACTACCTGTTGATCGGTGCGGCAATGGCGCTAGTCGGTGCAGTGCAGATGCTGGCACCGACCGTTATCGCGTGTGGCCTGCTGGCGCTCTGGCTGAAGCGGGGTCGGTCAATTGACGGCGAAAGCCCGCGACGTGCAGCGCCTCGGTGAAGAAACCGCTCCTGCGGCCATGGAGACCCCGGGTCCCTGCCCCGGGGCCAGGATCAGCGGGCAACCGACTACTGGACGTTGATCACTTCGTCCATCGGCGCCAGGAAGTTGCCGGCATTGTTGCGCGAGGCCGAGATCACGTAGGTTCCAGGCGTTGCGATGGTCGCGGTGCAATGTCGGATCGGCGTGGTGTTGCCACCGTCGAGATTGTCATTGGTACGACACAGGAACTGGCCATTGGCATACACCGAGAAATTACTCGTTCCATCCACCTGGCCGCCCCCTGTGATGTAGATTTCCGAGGGCGAGCCCGCCACACGCGGCAAGGTCCCAATCTCGAACCGGGACGTCACGGGATGCGGCAACAGCCTTGGACAGGACACGACGATTCCGCTGTCGGACAGGCAGACTTCGGCGTGGGCGATGGCGGGCGCGGCGATGAGGGCCACGAGCAGCACGGACGTTCTGAACTCCATTCAGCGTCTCCTATGATCCCAGCAGAATCGCTGGGATGTCCCTGTTATTCACTGCAGGGTTACTGCGGGATCAAGGAAACGTTAATCGCTGCGTGCACAC
Source organism: Stenotrophomonas sp. GD03958 (assembly GCF_029839005.1). Classification (NCBI taxonomy): domain Bacteria; kingdom Pseudomonadati; phylum Pseudomonadota; class Gammaproteobacteria; order Lysobacterales; family Lysobacteraceae; genus Stenotrophomonas; species Stenotrophomonas sp. GD03958. The sequence continues at coordinate 25,631 of NZ_JAOBZT010000046.1, forward strand.
AGCCCCCGGATCACGGCGGGATCCCTTGTGGGCGGGGGCGTTGCACGCCTGCGCTGGGGCTCCCACCCATCCCTTCCTGATGACTTCACGTCGATGCAGGATGCCCACCATCGCGCAGCACATTTCCTGCCTGTCCCAATGTTCACACCCAGGGTTAGGAATTGCTGCAAACACGAGGTGTTGTGCACCACGCCCGGAATTCACATCCGGTTGCTGGCTATCGTGCGCGCGCTCCCACACAAGGCAGATGCCCATGATCACCATCACCGCCGAACAGGCCCGCGCCAACGTCGATGCCGCCAAGCGCCCGATCGAACTGTTCTACCGCGATCTCGACAACGCCATCCAGATCGGCTCGGAAAATGGCCGCCGCTACATCGTGTTCGGCTTCAGCCAGGTGATGGCCAGCGAGCAGCTCGTCGAAGATGTGGTCGCACAGCTTCTGAAGAATGGTTTCGGTGTCGAACGGTTGTTGAGCGATTCCGAACAGCACTACATCCGCATCAGCTGGGGAACTGCCGCGCCCTCGCGCCTCAGCGCCGGCTGAGGGTGAACGCGGTGCCGTCCACGCCCAGATCCCAGCCCTTGCCGGTACCGGACAGGGCCAGCGAGATGTCGCCCTTGGTCATCACCTGCGCGTTGCTGGACTTCACCGCACCGGCATGCGCGCCGACCGAGGCGTAAGTACCCAGCAGCTCGTTGACGCTGACTGCGCCGGTGAAGCTGCCACGTCCGTTGGTGATCTTCGACTTGCCCACGGTCAGGCCGCCGCCCTTCATCTGGATGCGCACCGGCATGCTGGCGCCATTGCTGCAGGTGACCGTGCCATTGCCGGATGCAGTCTTGTAGATCAGCGACCAGCCAGAGAGGTTGTAGCGCAGCTCGCAGTCGAGGTTGCCAGCGGCGTGCGCGGCCGGGGCCAGCGATGCGGCAGACAGGGCAAGCAGCAGGGCGAAGGGCTTGTTCATGGCAGGACTTCCAGTTCGGTCGGACTGCCGGCGAATCTAGCAGCGCGCGCGTGCACGTTGGATGCAGGCGCACGCGCTGGTGCAGCAGTGTTCAGGCCGGTGCTCAGGCCTGTTCGTCCAGGTGGAAGGCATCGGCATCGAGCATCGCCGGGAAACGCGCGCGGTGTGCGGCCAGCGCCTCGGCCGAGATGGTGGTGGTGACCACCTGTTCGCGTTCGCGGATCTCCACCTGCGGCTGGCCGAGGAAATCCAGCACCGCGCTGTCGCCTGCGTAGTGCAGCTGGTTGCCATCGACACCGACGCGGTTCACCGCCGCCACGAAGCACAGGTTCTCGATCGCGCGCGCACGCAGCAGGGTCTTCCACGCATAGGCGCGCGCCGACGGCCAGTTGGCCACGAAGATCTGCAGGTCGAAATCCAGCTGCTGCGGGCGTTCGACGTTGTAGCGGTTGCGGCAGAACACCGGGAAGCGCAGGTCGTAGCAGACCTGCGGATTGATCCGCCAGCCCTTCCATTCCACGCTCAGGCGCTCACGGCCAGCGGCATAGCGCTCGTGCTCGCCGCCGTAACGGAACAGGTGGCGCTTGTCGTAGTACTGCAGGTTGCCATCGGGGGTGGCGAACAGCAGGCGGTTGTACACGCCCTCGCCGTCGCGCAGCTGCACGCTGCCGATCACCGCCGCACCCAGGGCCCGGGCCTGTTCGCGCGCCCAGGCCACGGTCGGGCCGTCCATGCCTTCGGCCTGGGCAATGGCGTCATTGGAGAAGCCACTGGTGAAGGTCTCCGGCAGGATCACCAGGTCGGTGGTGCCGGCCAGCGGTGCGAGCAGCGCGCCGTAGTAGGCGCGGTTGCCGGCCGGATCGTGCCAGCGGGTGTCACCCTGGACGAGGGAAATGCGCAGGTCCTGCATGTTCACGCCTCCGCTCAGAGCAGGCGCAGGCGTTCGATCGCCGCGTCCATCGTTGCTTCATTCTTGGCAAAGCACAGGCGCACCAGGCGCTGGCCGGCCGGCGGCGTCTCGTAGAACGGCGACAGCGGGATGGCGGTCACGCCCTTCTCGATGGTCAGCCACTTCACGAACTCATGGTCCGGCAGGTCGCTGATGGCCGAGTAGTCGACCAGCTGGAAGTAGCCGCCCGGGACCGACAGCGCCTTCAGGCGGGTACCGGTCAGCTGCTCGCGGAAACGGTCGCGCTTGGCCTGGTAGAACGCGCCCAGTTCCAGGTGGTGTTCGGGTTCGTCGCGGATCATCGCGGCGAAGCCGTACTGGGCCGGGCCGAAGCTGGTGAACGTGTTGTACTGGTGCACCTTGCGGAATTCAGCGGTCAGCAATGGCGGCGCCACGGCGTAGCCGATCTTCCAGCCGGTGCAGTGGTAGGTCTTGCCGAAGCTGGAGATGACGAAGGTGCGCTCGCGCAGTTCGGGATAGCGCAGCGCCGACTCATGGCGGCGACCGTCGTAGATGATGTGCTCGTACACCTCATCGGAGACCAGGTAGATCTGCGTGCCGCGCAGCAGCGCGGCCAGCGCCTGCATGTCAGCCTCGTCCAGCATCGCACCGGACGGATTGTGCGGGGTGTTGACCATCAGCATGCGGGTGCGCGGGGTGATCGCCGCGCGCACGCGGTCCCAGTCCACAGCGAAGGTCTGCGGGTCCAGCGGCACGTGCACGGCCTTGGCACCGGCAAGCTCGATCGCCGGCTCGTAGCAGTCATAGGCCGGGTCGAGCACGATGACTTCCTCGCCGGCGCGCACCACCGCGTGGATGGCATTGAAGATGGCCTCGGTGGCGCCACTGGTGACGGTGATTTCGGTGTCCGGATCAATGGTGGCGCCGTACAGGTCCAGCGACTTCTGTGCGATGGCCTGGCGCAGCGGCGCCACGCCGGTCATCGGCGGATACTGGTTGAGGCCGGCCGCCATCGCCCTGGCGGTCTCATCGATCAGGCGCTGCGGCGCGGAAAAGTCCGGGAACCCCTGGCCCAGGTTGACCGCGCCATGTTCGGCAGCGAGCTGGGACATCACGGTGAAGATCGTGGTACCGACCTTGGGCAGCTTGGTGGTGGGTTGCATCGGCCTGGACTGTGGAGAACGAGGGCCCCCGAGTTTACGCAATCCGCGCGTCGGTAGTGCCGGCCGCTGACCGGCAACCTCGGCTGGCAGATGGCGAAATTGCCAGCCAGCGGCCGGCACTACCATGTGAATTCACCGCTACAATTGCCATCGCACTCCGGCATGAAGACCCCTGCCCCTTGAACACCCCTGCATTGCTGGCCGCCAGCGGCCTGAGCTTCTCCCGCAATGACGAGCCGGTGTTCGGCCCGCTGGACTTCCATGTGGACGCCGGCGAGGCACTGCTGGTGCAGGGTGGCAATGGCGCCGGCAAGACCACCCTGCTGCGCGTGCTGGCCGGCCTGGCCCGGCCCGGCGCCGGCCAGGTGCGGATCGACGGCAAGCCGGCGAGCAACGCCGAACGTGCACGCTACGTGGCCTACCTCAGCCATCTGCCGGCCCTGAAGCCAGACCTGGACACGCTGGAGAACCTGCACTTCCTGTGCGGCCTGCATGGTCGGCGTGCCCGGCAGATGCCCGGCAACGCACTGGCGATCGTCGGCCTGGCCGGCTACGAGGACACCCTGGTGCGGCATCTGTCGGCCGGGCAGAGGCGGCGGCTGGCACTGGCGCGCATCTGGCTGTCGCCGGCGCCGCTGTGGCTGCTGGACGAGCCCTATGCCAACCTCGACCTGGAGGGCATCACCCTGGTCAACCGGATGATTTCGGCGCACCTGCGCGCCGGTGGCGCTGCGCTGGTCACCACCCACGGCGCCTATGCCGCACCGCCGGTGCGTACCCGCCAGCTCGACCTCGGCGGTGCCGCATGATCGCGCCGGGTACCGAACCGGGCCTGTGGCAGACCGCAGGCGCCCTGCTCAAGCGCGACCTGCGCCTGCTCTGGCGCCGCCGTGGCGATGCACTGCAGCCGCTGCTGTTTGCGGTGCTGGTGGTGGTGCTGTTCGCGCTGGCGCAGGGCCGCGAGCCACAGCTGTTGGCCGCCACCGCCGGCGCGGTGCTGTGGCTGGCCGTGCTGCTGGCGGGACAGCTGTCGCTGGATTCGCTGTTCCGTTCCGATGCCGAAGACGGCTCGTTGGAACAATGGCTGCTGGCGCCGGTGCCGCTGGCCTGGCTGGTGCTGGTACGCGTGCTGCTGCACTGGGCCACCACCGCCCTGCCGTTGATCGTGGTCAGCCCGCTGCTGGCCGAAATGCTGCATCTGCCGCATGACCAGCTGCCGATGTTGCTGGCATCGTTGCTGCTGGGAACGCCGTTGCTGAGCCTGATCGGTGGCGTGGTCGCTGCACTGACCGTCGGCATCCGGCGCTCTGGTATTCTCGTGGCGTTGCTGTCGTTGCCGCTGTACGTGCCCGTGCTGGTGTTCGGCGCAGGCAGCCTGGCGGCAGCCGGGCGCGGGCAGGATCCGGTCGGTGCGCTGCTGATGCTGGGCGCTGGCCTGCTGGTCGCGCTGGTGCTGGCTCCGCTGGCCACTGCTGCTGCAATACGTATTTCTCTGAGTTGACCGAGCTGAGAGCCAATCCACCCCTGCTGGATAGCCGCCACGCATGAATCCGATTGTCCGCTGGTTCCACCAACTCGGTTCGCCTCCCACGTTCGACCGTTTCGCCGCCCGCTGGTCGCGGGTGTTCTACCTCGCCGCAGTGCCGGTGCTGCTGGTCGGCATGTGGCAGGCGCTGCTGGTGGTTCCGCCGGAAGCCAAGCAGCTGGACAGTTTCCGCATCCTCTACATCCACGTGCCCAGTGCCTGGATGAGCCTGTTCGTGTTCGCACTGATGGCGCTGTACGCGGCCATCGCGCTGATCTGGCGGATCAAGGTCTGCGAGATCCTGGCCATGGCCTGCGCGCCGATGGGCGCCGGTTTCACCCTGATCACCCTGCTGACCGGCAGCATCTGGGGCAAGGGCACCTGGGGCACCTGGTGGGACTGGGACCCGCGCATGACCAGCGAGCTGGTGCTGCTGTTCCTGTATCTGGGCGTGATCGGCCTGTACCACGCCATCGAGGACCGCCGCAGCGCCGCACGCGCGGCCGGCCTGCTGGCCATCGTCGGTGTCAGCCTGCTGCCAGTGATCCGCTATTCGGTGGACTGGTGGGGCGGCCTGCACCAGCGCCAGTCCATCAACGTGTTCGGTGAATCGGCGATCAGCAGCGCGATGATCGCGCCGCTGTGGTGGATGGTGATCGGCACCAAGTTCTGGTTTGCCGGTTCGGTGCTGGCCAAGGCGCGCGCCGACAATCTCGACCGCGAGGCCGGCAAGGCCTGGGTCGGTGGACGTGTCGGTGCCGAACGCCCTGTCCCGGAGGCCCAGCCATGACCCACCTTCCCTATGTGATCGGCGCCTACGCCGTGTTCGTACTGGTGCTCGGCGCCGATGCCATCGGTTCGTGGCTGCGACTGCGCGTGGCACGCCGGCTGGCACTGGCCCGCCAGCAACGCCAGCAGACCCGGGCGGGCAGGCAGGACGCAGCGACGCCGCTGTCGACGGAGCTGGAACGATGACGCCGGTACAACGCCGCCGCCTGGCCTGGGTACTGCTGGCACTGCTCGCCTCCGGCCTGGCCACCGCGCTGGTGGCGATGGCACTGGAGCGCAACATCGCCTACCTGTACACCCCTTCGGAAGTGCTGCGCGGCGATGTCGATGCGCAGTCGCGCTTCCGCTTGGGCGGCATGGTGGTGAAGGGCTCCTTCAACCGCCCGGTCGGCTCGCTGGAGGCGCGCTTCGAAGTGACCGACGGCGATGCACAGCTGGCGGTGACCACCTCGCGGATCCTGCCGGACATGTTCGCCGAAGGCACCGCGGTGGTCGCCAGTGGCCGCCTGCAGGACGGTGTCTTCGTCGCCGACGAAGTGCTGGCCAAGCACGATGAGAAGTACGTGCCGAAGGAAGTGGCCGACAAGATGGGCGATGCCCATCGCAGGCACGACGTGCCGGTGACGGCCCCCGAGGTGCGCTGAGTGCTGCCCGAACTGGGTCAGATCCTGCTGTTGTGTGCGTTGCTGGCCTCGCTGCTGCAGGCCGGCCTGCCGCTGGTCGGCGCGCATCGCAGCAACGCGGCATGGATGGCGGTGGCACGGCCGGCCGCCTTCGCACAGCTGCTGCTGCTCGCCGGCGCGTTCGCGGTGCTGACCGCCGCGTTCGTGCAGCAGGATTTCTCGGTGCGCTACGTGGCCGAGAACTCCAATTCGCTGCTGCCGATGATCTACCGCTACTCGGCGGTGTGGGGGGCCCACGAGGGCTCGCTGCTGATGTGGGCGCTGGTGCTGGCGCTGTGGACCGGCGCGGTGGCGCTGTTCTCGCGGCACCTGCCAGCACCGGTGCAGGCGCGCGTACTGGCGGTGATGGGCATTGTCAGCGTCGGCTTTCTCGCCTTCCTGATCTTCACCTCCAATCCGTTCCTGCGCCTGAACCCGGCACCGCTGGAAGGCCGCGACCTCAACCCGCTGCTGCAGGACCCGGGGCTGATCATCCATCCGCCGATGCTGTACATCGGTTACGTGGGTTTCGCCGTTCCGTTCGCGTTCGCGGTGGCCGCGCTTCTGGAAGGCCGCGTCGACGCCCGCTGGCTGCGCTGGACGCGGCCCTGGACCAACGTCGCCTGGGGCTTCCTGACTCTTGGCATAGCGCTGGGCAGCTGGTGGGCCTACTACGAGCTGGGCTGGGGTGGCTGGTGGTTCTGGGACCCGGTGGAGAACGCCAGCTTCATGCCATGGCTGGTCGGTGCGGCACTGATCCATTCGCAGGCCGTCACTGAAAAGCGCGGCACGTTCGGCAGTTGGACCCTGCTGCTGGCGATCGCGGCCTTCGCGCTTTCGCTGCTGGGCACCTTCCTGGTGCGCTCCGGTGTGCTGACCAGCGTGCATTCGTTCGCCGCCGATCCGTCGCGTGGCCTGTTCATCCTGGTGTTCCTGTCGGTGCTGGTCGGCGGCAGCCTGCTGCTGTACGCGCTGCGCGCCAGCCAGCTGAGCGTGGACGCCGACGATCCGCGCCGTGGCTTCACCGCCGCCTCGCGCGAGACCCTGCTGCTGGCCAACAACCTGCTGCTGGCCACCGCCTGCGCGATGGTCCTGCTGGGCACGCTGTACCCGCTGCTGGCCGATGCGCTGTCGCTGGGCAAGATCTCGGTCGGCCCGCCCTACTTCGGCAGCCTGTTCCTGCTGCTGATGGCGCCGATGATCCTGCTGCTGCCGTTCGGCCCGCTGGTGAAGTGGCAGCGCGACCAAACTTCGCGTGCATTCGCGCTGCTGGCGCCATGGCTGGGGCTGGCCGTGCTGCTGGGCGCGCTGGCCTGGTGGCAGGCGCCGCAGAACGGCTGGAAGGCCGGCATCGGCGTCGCCGCTGCGGCCTGGGTCGCACTCGGCACCGCACGCTTCGTCTGGCAGCGCCTGCGCGGCAATGGCCGCTTCACCGCCGAGATGCTCGGCATGATCGTCGCCCACGCCGGCATCGCCGTGTTCCTGGCTGGCGCGCTGCTGGTCGAAGCGCTGAATGTGCAGCGTGAAGTGGCGCTGGCACCGGGCCAGCATCTGGTGGTCGGTCGCTACGAAGTGCGCTTCGAGGGCGTGGACCATCGCGAAGGCCCCAATTTCATCGCCGACCGCGGTCACCTGCGGGTGTTCCGCGACGGCCGCGAACTGGCCCTGCTGCACCCGGAGAAGCGCCAGTACGCCAGCGGCGGCCAGGTGATGACCGAGGCCGGCATCGATGCACGCTTCGACGGCGATGTCTACGTGGCATTGGGCGAGCCGCTGGGCAACAATGCATGGGCGGTACGGGTGCACATCAAGCCGTTCGTGCGCTGGATCTGGCTGGGCGCGCTGTTGATGGCCCTGGGCGGATTCATCGCCGCCGCCGACCGCCGTTTCCGTCGTCCGTAGGAGTTTCCATGTCCGAGTCCCCTGCCCCGCGCCCCTCCCGCCCGCTGCCGCCGGTAGCCATCGTGATCGGCGTGCTGTTCTTCTTCGGCCTGCTCGGGCTGATGATCTACGGGGTGATGAAATCGGGTGACCCGCAGCGCGACGTGCTGCCGTCTGCGCTGATCGACAAGCCGGCGCCAGCGTTCGCGCTGCCGGTGCTGCACGACCCGGAAATGATCGTGCACAGCGACGAACTGCGTGGCGCGCCGTACCTGTTGAACGTGTGGGGCAGCTGGTGCGCGGCCTGCCGCGAGGAACACCCGGTGCTGACCCGTTTTGCCGAAAGCAAGCGCGTGCGCGTGATCGGCTACAACTGGAAGGATGATCCGAAGGACGCGCTGCACTGGCTGGAGCAGCTGGGCAACCCGTTCATGGTGGTGCTCAGCGATGTTGAGGGCCGCACCGCGATCGACTGGGGCGTGACCGCTGCGCCAGAAACCTTCCTGGTTGATGGCAGTGGCATCGTGCGCTGGAAGTACAGCGGAGCGATGACCCAGCGCGTGGTCGACGAGAAGCTGATCCCGGCGCTGGAGAAGATCGAGAAGGCCCAGGGCAATGCCGGCAGCACGTTGCACACGGCGCCCTGAGCCCATGCGCTGGCTGCTGGCGCTGCTGCTCCTGATGCTGCCGCTGGCCGCGCCGGCACAGCAGCCGCTGCACGATCCGCAGCCGCTGCAGTTCCGCGATGGCGCCGAAGAACGCCGCTTCCACGACCTGGCCGCGCAGCTGCGCTGCGTGCAGTGCCAGAACCAGTCGCTGGCCGACTCCAACGCGCAGATCGCCCAGGACCTGCGCCGGGAGGTGCTGCAGTTGATGCAGCAGGGCCACGACGACGCACAGATCAAGCAGTTCCTGGTCGCCCGCTATGGCGACTTCGTGCTCTATCAACCGCCGCTGCAGCCGGGCACCTGGCTGCTGTGGGGTGGGCCTCTGCTGATGCTCGGCGCCGGTGCACTGGTGGTGCTGGCCATTGTCCGCCGCCGTGGACGCGCGGTCGGTGCAGCGCCGGCCGGCAAGGCCGATGAAGGAGACGGATGGTGAGCCACTGGCTGCCGACGTTGGCCGGCCTGGTGGCCGCATTGATGGCAGCGCTGGTGCTGTGGCCGTTGCACCACCACGGTCGCCGCAGTTTCGCGGTGGGTGTGCTTGCGCTCGGCGTGGCCGGCGCCTGCCTGTATCTGCTGGTTGGTGACCCGCGTGCAGCACAGCTGCAGCCGGCGCCCTCGGTGGCGACATTGCGCGATGGCGTGCAGGCCCTGCAGGATGCACTGAAGCGCGACCCTCAGCGTGCCGATGGCTGGGCATTGCTCGGGCGTTCGCAGGCAGAACTGGGCAATGCCTCAGCTGCGGCAGACGCCTTCGCGAAGGCCGCCGAATTGGCACCGGATGATCCTGGCGTGCTGGTGGAAGCCGCGCAGGCGCGCGCGCAGGCTGATGCCGGCAAGCAGTTCGATGACACCGCGATGGCCTGGTTGCAGCAGGCACGTACACAGGCCCCTGACGCCGAGCGCGCCAGCTGGCTGCTGGGCATCGCCCTGCGCCAACGCGGAAAGAATGCCGAGGCCGCGGATGTGTGGAGCGGCCTGCTGCCGCGACTGGAACCGGGTGCCGCGCAGGCGCTGCAGGCGCAGATCGCGATTGCCCGCGAGGCCGCCGGCCATGCGCCCGATGCTGGCGTTGCGGCGCCACCGGCGCTGCTGCAGGTGCGCGTGCAGCTGCCGGCACTGAACAACGACGAGTGGCCCGCCAGCACCCGGGTGTTCGTGCTGGCCCGTGCCGTCGGCGGCCCGCCGATGCCGGTGGCCGCTCGCAAGCTGCCGCTGAGCGGATTCCCGGACACGGTCGGGCTGGGCGACGGTGACAGTCCGATGCCAACCGCACCGCTGTCGGCCCATCGCGAAGTGGAAGTGCTGGCACGCATCTCGCGCACCGGCAGTGCCAATCGCAGCGAGGATGACCTGCAGAGCGTGCCGGTGAAGGTGAGCCTGCCCCACGACGGTGTTGTGGAGCTGCG
>NZ_JAOBZT010000047.1:0-35245 GCF_029839005.1 Stenotrophomonas sp. GD03958
TGCCATGCGTGGGCGAGATGGTCCCCGCGGAAGGCGGTGCCAACCAAGGTTGGCACCCACCAATGGCAGAGCGCACAAAAAAAGCGGCGCCCCACGGGGCGCCGCTTTGACCTCAACGATGTTCAGTCGAGCATGGCTCGACCCTACTTTGCAGCGGCCGCAGCCTTGTTCTTCATCATCGCGTCGCGGGCAGCCTTGAATGGGTTGCCTTCGTACCAGTTCGGCCAACGATCGCCACCGGCCAGTTCCTTGCCCACGCCGTACATCAATTGAAGGTCTTCGACGGTACCGTCCAGCTTCCAGGTGGACGCGTCGAACTCGTCCTTCGGGCCGTGGTAACGGCTGGCGCCGTAGTCGGCTGCGGCCTTGCGGCCAGCGTCAACGCCGCCCTCGCGCAGGTCCTCGCCGCCATCGGCGTACAGGGCCGGCACGCCGGCTTTGGCGAAGTTGAAGTGGTCCGAGCGGAAGTAGAAGCCGCTCTGCACCGACGTCTCACCATGTAGCGTGCGGTCCTGGGCAGCGGCCAGCGGCTTGAGGATGTCCTCCAGCTCCGAACTGCCGAAGCCGGTGACGGTCACGTCCTTGGCACGGCCGGCCACTGACATCGCGTCGATGTTGATCACGCCAGCAATCTTGTCCAGCGGGAAAGTCGGATGGGCAACGTAGTACTTCGAACCCAGCAGGCCGGATTCTTCCAGGGTCACCGCCAAGAACACCACCGAGCGCTCCGGCTTCGGATCCTGGTGCGCCATGGCTTCGGCCACTTCTAGAATACCGGCGACGCCGGTCGCATTATCGACGGCGCCGTTGTAGATGTTGTCGCCGGTCTCGCCCTCATGCTTGCCCAGGTGATCCCAGTGCGCCATGTACAGCACCGCCTCGTCAGCGCGCTTGCCACCCGGCAACACACCCACCACGTTGCGCGACTGCTTCTGTGCGATCTGGCTCTTCAGGTCGACCGCAGCGGTGGCCTTCAGCGGCACCGGCTTGAAACCGCGCTTGCTGGCATCCTTGTAGGCCTGCGCCAGGTCCAGGCCGGCTCCAGCAAACAGCGCCTTGGCCGCGTCGGCACTCAGCCAGCCCTGCACCGGAATACGGGCTTCCGGGTCATCCTTGGCCGGCAGGTCGTACTGCGGGCCAGCCCAGGAATTCTTCACCACGTCCCAGCCGTAGGACGCGCCGGCGGTGTCGTGCACGATCAGCGCGGCAGCGGCCCCCTTGCGGGCAGCCTCCTCGAACTTGTACGTCCAGCGGCCGTAGTAGGTCATGCGCTTGCCGTCGAACAGCTTCTCGTCGTCGACATGGAAGCCCGGATCGTTGACGAACATCACGACGGTCTTGCCCTTCCAGTCCTGGCCGGCGTAGTCGTTCCACTTCTGCTCCGGCGCATCGACGCCATAGCCGACGAACACCAGGTCGCTGGCATCGACCTTCACCTCGGCCTGGCCGGTACGGGTGCCGACCACCATGTCGGTGCCGAACTTCAGTTCGGTGGTCTTGCCACCCTGGGTGATCTTCAGCACGGTCGATTCATCGGCCGTGGTCTCGGTCATCGGTACATCCTGGAACCAGCTGTCGCCGTTGCCGGGCTGCAGGCCGATGCGCTGCATCTGGTCGCGGATGTAGTTGACCGTCAGTTCTTCGCCCTTGCTGCCCGGCGCGCGGCCTTCGAACTCATCCGAAGCCAGGGTCTTGACCATCTCGGCGAAGTCGCCGGCATTGATCTCCGGGGAGAACGCATGCGCGGCCGGCTTGGCAGCTGCGGTGTCGGTGGCCGGCGCGGGCGCCGGAGTGTCTTCGCCTTTGCAGGCACTGAGCGCGGCCGCAGCGGCCAGGCACAGGAGGAGTTTGCGGGGCATCGTCGATTCCTGGGTAACAAAGGGCGGCCGCGCGTCGTGCACGACCGGTGTCAGCGAGTATCACCGAACCCGAAGGCGCGGTGCGCTCAGTCCGCCGGAGCGGTTTCGGTGTCGAACGGGATCGGCTCGGCGCCGGTGACCGGGCCGATGCGCGCAGTGCGATGCACGTACAGCACCACCTCGCGTTCGAACTGCAGTGGACCCTTGACCACGGCATTCGGGCCGATGATCACACGCGGCTTGCGGCTGGCGGTCAGCGAGACACTGAAGTTCGGCTTGCGCACATGCACGCCGCCGTTGACCTGCGAACCGATACCGACGGTGATGTCACCGTTGACGGTCTCCACATCCTTGCCGACGCGGCTTTCGACCAGGCCGATGCCACCATTGACGGTCTCGACACCGCCTTCGACCTGGCTGCCGCGATCGGTGAAGATGCTGCCGTTGACGGTGCTGACGCCGCCGCTGGCGATCACTTCGCGGCCCAGGCGTACGCCGCCGTTGACCGTTTCGATCTTGCCGGTGCGCGCGCCGTCGGCGACCTTGACCCCGCCGTTGACGGTGTCGATGCTGCCGGTCTCGACGCCTTCGCCGACGCGGATGCCACCGTTGACGGTGTCCAGCTTGCCGTATCGCTGGCCGGGTTCGGCGCTGATGCTGCCGTTGACCTTGCTGATGTTCTCCTGCGCACAGACCGGCCCGGTGGCCAGCAGCACGCCCAACAGCAGCGGAATGGAAACAGTTTTCATGGCGACCTCGATGGATGTGCGGCTGGCAGGCCGCGTGCGGAGATGTCACCATTCCCCGGTAGCCCCCGCAACTGCCTGAAGTCACTGGAAAGCCCTTGCGCGACAATGCCTTCCCATCACGCCGACATCACATCGCCGCTGCCCGCGGCGGGCGCTGCCTGCTGCTGGGGCTGGCCCTGGCGCTGGCCTTGCCGCTGCCAGGTGCCGCACAGACCACCCGCGAGACCGAGCGCAAGCTGCAGAAACTGCGCAGTGAGCTGAAGGGCGTGGCGCAGGAGCGACGGCAGATCGAGGGCCAGCGCGGGCAGGCGTCGCAGCAGCTGCGCGAGGCCGACGAGAAGGTGGCACGCACCGGCCGAGCGCTCGCGCAGACCGAAGCCGCGCTGCGCGAGCAGGCCCAGGCCCTGGCCGAAGCCGAGCAGCGCCGCAGTACCCTGCAGGGCAACCTCGCCCAGCAGCACCGCGAACTGGCCGGGCTGCTGCGTGCTGCCTATCAGCTGGGCAACCACGCACCGCTGAAACTACTGCTGTCGCAGGATACCGTGGCCGATGCGAATCGTGCCCTGGCCTACCATCGCTACCTGCAGCGCGAGCGTGCGCAGCGCATCACCACGCTGACAGCCGACCTGAAAGAGCTGGAAGCGCTGCAGGCGCAGATCGCCGAGCGCAAGCAGAAGCTGCAGGGTGCACAGCAGGACCAGAAGCGGCAGGCAGCCGCGCTGGAAGCCGACCGTCGCGATCGCGCCAAGACCGTGGCCTCGCTGGACGAACGCTTCAAGGACCAGCGCGAGAAGGAACAGGCGCTGGGCCAGGACGCCAAGGCGCTGGAAACATTGCTGGCCAACCTGCGAGCGGCCGCTGCCCGTGCCGAGGCCGAGCGCCGCGCGGCTGCACGCCGTGCGGCAGCGGAGAAGGCCGCCGCCGAACGTGCTGCACGCCAGGCCGCCGCACAGGGCCGGCCGCCACCGCCACCGACCAAGGTACCGCCTGCGGTCGCATCGGCACCGGCGCCGAAGGTGGGCGGCCTGGGCTGGCCTTTGTCCGGCAACCTGCTGGCCCGCTATGGCGGCAAGCTGCCCGATGGCCGCACCAGCAGTGGCGTGCTGATCGGCGCACCGGCTGGCAGCACGGTCACCGCCGTGGCCGATGGCACCGTGGTGTTCTCCGACTGGATGACCGGCTACGGCATGATCCTGATCGTCGACCACGGCAACGGCTACATGAGCCTGTACGCGCACAACGACACCCTGCTGAAGGATGCTGGCGCGCGGGTCAGCCGCGGTGATGCAGTGGCCAAGGTCGGCAATTCCGGCGGCCAGGGTGTCACCGCGCTGTACTTCGAGCTGCGTCGTGGCGGGCAGCCGGTCAACCCGGATAGCTGGCTGCAGCGGCGCTGAATCCGGCTCGTTACGCACGGGCCGGATTCAACGGGAATTTAGCTGTGCTTCGCGCATAATCGGCGCATGTGCCTTGGGCACCATGCCACCGTCGACAGGAGTGATCCATGCGCGCAGCCCGTACCGCCACCCTCTTGCTGGCCCTGTTGCCAGCGCTGTCCTGGGCGCAGCAGACCGCGCCCGCCCCAAGCCAGGAAACCAGCGGGCAGGCAGCGAACAGCGAAGAGGCGGTGACCTCGAAGGTGCCGCTGGAGGACATCCGCCGGTTCGTGGCCGTGTACAACGCGGTGCGCGCCGCCTATGTCGACCCGGTCGATGACAAGAAGCTGATGCAGTCAGCCGTGCGTGGCCTGCTGCTCGACCTTGATCCGCACAGCACCTACTTCAACAAGGAAGACGCGCAGGCTTTCGACGAGCAGGCCAACGGTGCCTACGAGGGCATCGGCGTGGAGCTGCAGCAGCAGCCGGACAACGCCAGCATGAAGGTGATCGCGCCGATCGACGACACGCCGGCAGCCAAGGCCGGCATCCTTGCCGGCGATTTGATCATCGCCATCGACGGCAAGCCGATCAGCGCCATCGATGCGAGTGAACCGCTGCGCGGCCCAGCCGGCAGCAAGGTGGTGCTGACCATCGTGCGCGAAGGCAAGCCGAAGCCGTTCGATGTCAGCCTCACCCGCCAGACCATCCGCGTGACCAGCGTGCGCAGCCGCCTGCTGGAACCCGGGTATGGCTACATCCGCCTGAGCACCTTCCAGGCCGATACCGGCTCGGACTTTCAGAAGCACGTGCAGCAGCTGCAGAAGCAGTCCGGTGGCCAGCTCAAGGGCCTGGTGCTGGATCTGCGCAGCAATCCGGGTGGCCTGCTGACGGCCGCCGTGCAGGTAGCCGACGATCTGCTCGACAAGGGCAACATCGTCAGCACCCGTGGCCGCATCAGCATCAGCGATGCCCGGTTCGACGCGACCCCAGGTGACCTGCTGAAGGGCGCACCGGTGGTGGTACTGGCCGATGCCGGTTCGGCCAGTGCCTCGGAAGTACTCGCCGGCGCGCTGCGCGACAACAAGCGCGCCCGCGTGGTGGGCAGCCGCACCTTCGGCAAGGGCTCGGTGCAGACCGTGCTGCCGCTGGACAACGGTGATTCGGTGAAGCTGACCACCGCGCGCTATTACACGCCCAGCGGCAAGTCGATCCAGGCCACCGGCATCGTGCCGGATGTTGAGTTGAAGCCCGCCGCTACGTCGGCGGAGGATGCCCTGCCGGCCAGCCTGAGCGATTACAGCGAAGCCACCCTGCCAGGCCATCTGCGCGGCGACGACGAAGGCACCGAGGGCTACCACGCCGGTGCGGTGCTGCCGGGCGATGGCCCGATCAACGACGCGCTGGCTGAGCTCAAGAACCCCGGTTCGGTGGCCGCACGGTTGAAGGCCGAGGCCGAGAAGGCGGATGCGGCCAAGGCCGCGAAGGCCGCTGCGGCGAAGCCGGAAGCGAAGGTCGAACCTAAGCCGGAAGCAAAGCCGGAAGCAAAGCCCGCACCGGCCCCAGCGAAGCCGTGAGGTAGCGCCGGGCCATGCCCGGCGTCGGCTCAAGGGCGGAAGAAGAAAACAAATGCCGGCCAGCGGCCGGCACTACCCGGGCGGTCAGAAGCCGTGGCGCTTGCGCAGTCGGCGGGCGATGGCCGCCCGCACGTAGACCCCGTACACCACGCCGAACACGAAGCCGCCGATGTGCGCCCACCAGGCCACCATGCCGAAGCTGGGGCCGATGTGGGCGAACACCACCTGCAGTGCCGCCCAGACGCCGATCAACAGATAGGCCGGCGCGCGCACGAACTCCAGGAACAGGCCGAGCGGGATCACCACGCCCAGCCGCGCGCCAGGGAACAGGGCCAGATACGCACCGATCAGGGCCGACACCGCGCCACTGGCGCCGATGATGATCTGGTCCGGGCTGCCCATGGTGTAGATCGCCACCAGGTTCGACACTGCGCCGCCGACCAGGAACAGCAGCAGCAGCCGCCACGGCCCCAGCACCCGCTCGGCGGGCAGGCCGAAGATCAGCAGGAACACCAGGTTGCCCAGCAGGTGTGACCAGTCGGCGTGCAGGAACAGGGCGGTGAACAGGCGCAGCACGCTGCCGTCCTGCAGGGTCGCCCACCAGTCCAGCGGGTGGGTCAGGCCGGTGGACAGGGCGCCCCAGTCCAGCCAGAGGCTGCCGCGGGCATCGTCCGGCCGCGAGATCGACCACAGGAACGCCAACCACAGTGCCGCAAACAGCACGGGCGTGGCCCAGCGCAGGGCCGCCTTCTTGCGCGACGGGAGGGAGACGAACATGGCACTAGCCTAGCGTGCGGGCGCTTGCGGCGGGGATTGTCCTGTTCAGCTTTCGAGGCGAGAAAACCGACCGCACCGTTATTGTTTCATTAACGGCTCTGGGTAATACTCGCATACGGCGTCGTATGTCGGGAGGGGAATCCGGCGCGCTCCGATAGGTCCTAGGACCTGGCGGGCGCAGGCGCACTCAGAGCACCATCACCGCTTACCGGAGAGAGAGAACTACGATGCAAACCGCTTCCACCATTGCCCGACTGACCCTGCTGGCCGTCGGCGTTGCCGGTGCGCTGGCCGCCGCCGATGCCAATGCTGCCGCCTTCCAGCTGAAGGAAAACAGCGCCAAGGGCCTGGGCCGCGCGTTCGCCGGCTCCGGCAGCGCCGAGGGCGACGCCTCCATCATCGCCGTCAACCCGGCCGGCATGCGCCAGCTGGACGGCACCCTGATCCAGGGTGACCTGAGCGCCATCAGCTTCAAGGCCGAGTTCAAGGGCCAAGGTCGTAAGCCGACCGGCGCCGCGCAGACCGGCGGTGACGGCGGCGACGCTGGCATGATCGCCCCGGTTCCGGCTGCGTACTTCCACATGCCGATCGGCGAGAAGGCCCACTTCGGTGTGTCGCTGACTGCTCCGTTTGGTTTCAAGACCCAGTACGACAATGGTTGGGTGGGTCGCTACAGCGGCCTGAAGACTGACCTGAAGGCCATCGATCTTGGCTTTGCCGCATCCTATGACGTCAACCCGTACGTCTCGTTCGGCGCGTCGGTGTTCGTTGAACACCTGACCATCGAGCTCAGCAACAACATCGACTTCGGTACTGCGTTGGCCCAGGCCCGCGTGCCGGGCTACGCCCCGGGCAGCGCCGATGGCAAGCTGACCGTTGAAGGTGACAACAATGCCGTGGGCTGGACGGTCGGTGGCCTGTTCTCGATCGATGAGAACACCCACATCGGCCTGAGCTACCGCTCCAAGGTCACGCACAAGATCACCGGCGGCGATGCCACCTTCCTGATGCCGAATGACAATGGCCGCACTGCGACCATCCTGGGTCAGACCCAGCCGGGCCAGTTTGTCAGCACCAGTGGCAAGGCAACCGTGAAGCTGCCGGCGTCGGCGACCCTGAGCGTGACGCACAAGGTCAACGATCGCTGGACCGTGATGGGTGACGTCACCCGCACCGCCTGGTCGACCGCATTCGACGCTGTCACCATCGACTATGCTTCGGCCCAGAAGGACTCTGTGCTGGACTTCGGCTATCGCGATACCACCTTCGTGTCGCTGGGTGCGGACTACAAGCTGAGCGATACCGTCACCCTGCGCGGTGGTGTCGCGCTGGACCAGACCCCGACTACCGACGCTCATCGCGATGTCCGCGTGCCAGATACCAGCCGCAAGTGGCTGTCGCTGGGCGTGGGCTGGACCCCGTCGGCGAACACCGAATACAACTTCGGCTACACCCACCTGTTCACCAGCGACCCAAACGTGAACATCAAGCCGACTACCAACAACCAGGGCAACTCGCTGGCTGGCAAGTACAAGGTTCGTGGCGACGTGCTGGCAGCTTCGTTCCAGTACAAGTTCTGATCCAGGCGATTGCCTGACGCAGGACGAAGGAGGCCCCGCGCAAGCGGGGCTTTCTTTTTGTGGGGCGGCTCGGGGCATCCACGCATGGCGTGGATCCACTGGATTGTTCACGCAGCGCACGGATCCACGACAATAACGCCATGAACCTGTCCGATCCGAACTTCCAGCTGGAGCTGGCTGCCAACATCGCCGTCGCCGGCTCGATCCTGTTGGCCGGCCGCAACAACGTGCACACCTGGTGGCTGGGCATCGTCGGCTGTGCATTGTTTGCTGCCGTGTTCGAACGCTCGCACCTGTACGCGGACATGGTGCTGCAGTTCTTCTTCATCGCGATCAGCGTGCTGGGCTGGTGGCAGTGGCTGCGCGGCGATCATGGTGCGCCGTTGCCGATCACTTCCCTGCGACCGCGTGCCTGGGCCTGGCTGGCGCCGCTGGCGGTGGTGGCCACGTTCGGCTACGGCTGGATGCTGACCCGCTTGACCAATGCCTACGCGCCATACATCGATTCGGCGGTGCTGGTGCTGAGTGTGATCGCGCAGATCCTGATGATGCGGCGCAAGCTGGAATCGTGGTGGGTGTGGCTGCTGGTGAACACCGTGGCGGTGCCGCTGTACTACAGCCGTGGCCTGCATCTGACCTCGATCCTGTACGTGGGTTTCTGGATCAACGCGCTGGTGGCACTGCGCCATTGGCGGCACCTGATGCGGGACGAGGCCAAGGCGGCCAATGCCGCTGCCTGAGCGCGTTGCGCGCGGCCTGGTGGTGGGCAAGTTCTGCCCGATGCATCTCGGCCATGAACGACTGATCGACTTCGCCGCCACGCGCTGCCAGCAGCTGCTGGTGATCGGCTGGTCGCAGCCGGGCTTTGCCGGCTACAGCGCTGCTCGCCGCGAACGCTGGTTGCGTGCGCGCTTCCCCCGGGCAACGGTAGCGGTGCTGGATGATGCGCGGCTGGCAGCCCTGTGTGCCGAACATGGCGTGCCGCCACGCGCGTTGCCGCACGACAGCGACAGCGAGCAAGTGCAGCGCATGTTCACCGCCTGGCTGTGCCAGCACCTGTTCGGTGGCCCGGTGCAGGCCGTATTCACCGGCGAGGACTACGGTGAGGGCTTCGCGCAGGCGCTGGCCACGCACTTCGGTGCGCCGGTACGCCATGAGCGGCTCGAACGCGCATTGGACGTCGGGCAGGCGTGCGGCACCCAGCTGCGCGCCGATCCGCACGCGCACCGCCATGGTCTCGCACCGGAGGTGTACGCCGGATACGTGCAGCGCGTGGCCTTCATTGGTGGCGAGTCCAGTGGCAAGACCACGCTGGCGCGGGTGATGGCCGAGCGCCTGCAGACCGCCTGGGTGCCGGAGTTCGGCCGCACGCTGTGGGAGCAGCAGGGCGGCAAACTGCAGCCCGAGGATCTGCTTCGCATCGCAATGGCCCAGCCGCAGCATGAAGACAAGGTTGCGCGGCGGGCGCATCGCTGGCTGTTCTGCGATACCACGCCGCTGGTGACGCTGGGCTACAGCGGCTGGATGTTTGGTACGGCGCCGGAGGCACTGCGGCAGGCTGCATTGCGGCCGTATGACCTGCTGTTCCTGTGTGCGCCAGATATCCCGTTCGACCAGGACGGCACTCGGGTGGGCGAAGCCTTCCGGGCGCAGCAGCATGCGTGGTACGTGCGCGAGCTGCAGGCGCGGGGCGTCGAACACGTGCTGCTGGAGGGCGATCTGGAAGCGCGCATCGCGCGCGTGCAGGGCGAGCTGGCGAAGCGGGCGGACAATCGGTTCAGTGTCGCCTTGCCTCTGTAGAGCCGAGCCCACGCTCGGCTGCGCCAGAAAAGCCGAGCATTGGCTCGGCTCTACAGCCGGAAAAGCCGAGCATGGGCTCGGCGCTACAGCCGGAAAAGCCGAGCGTGGGCTCGGCGCTACAGCCGGAAAAGCCGAGCGTGGGCTCGGCGCTACAGCCGGAAAAGCCGAGCGTGGGCCCGGCTCTACAGGAAGCAAGGCATAAAAAACCCCGCTTTCGCGGGGTTTTTCGTTCACTGCATCAACCGGGCGATCAGTCGCCCAGGGTCAGCAGCGAGGCGTTACCGCCGGCGGCGGTGGTGTTCACCGTCACCGTCTTTTCGGTGGCAAAGCGCAGCAGGTAGTGCGGGCCGCCGGCCTTCGGGCCGGTGCCGGACAGGCCCTGGCCGCCGAACGGCTGCACGCCGACCACTGCACCGATCTGGTTGCGGTTGACGTACACGTTGCCGACGTGGACGCCGTTGCTGATGCGGTCAACGGTTTCGTCGATGCGCGAATGCACGCCCAGGGTCAGGCCGTAGCCGGTAGCGTTGATCTGGTCGATCACCGCGTCGAGCTGGTCGCCCTTCCAGCGGATCACGTGCAGGACCGGACCGAAGACTTCCTTCTGCAGCTGGCCCAGGTCCTTCAGTTCATACGCGCGCGGTGCGAAGAAGGTGCCGTTGGCGGTTTCGGCGGACAGCTCGGCGGCGGCGATCAGGCGCGCTTCGCGGTCCATGCGCTCAGCGTGGTCCTGCAGGATCTTCAGCGCATCTGCGTCGATCACCGGGCCGACGTCGGTGGACAGCAGGCCGGGGTTGCCGACCTTCAGTTCCTTCATCGCACCGGCCAGCATGGTCATCACCTTGTCGGCGATGTCGTCCTGCACGAACAGCACGCGCGCGGCCGAGCAGCGCTGGCCGGCGGAGGTGAAGGCCGAACCGATCGCGTCCTTGACCAGCTGTTCCGGCAGCGCCGACGAATCGGCGATGAAGGCGTTCTGGCCGCCGGTCTCGGCAATCAGCACACCGATGGCGGCGTCACGCGCGGCCATCGCGCGGTTGATCGCACGGGCGGTGTCGGTGGAGCCGGTGAAGGCCACGCCGGCCACGCGCGGGTCGGCGGTCAGCGCGGCACCGACGGTAGCACCGTCGCCCGGCAGGAACTGCACCACCTCGGCCGGCACGCCGGCGTCGTGCAGCAGCTTCACCGCGTAGTAGCCGATCAGGTTGGTCTGCTCGGCCGGCTTGGCGATGACGCTGTTGCCGGCGGCCAGTGCAGCGGCCACCTGGCCCAGGAAGATCGCCAGCGGGAAGTTCCACGGGCTGATGCAGACGAACACGCCGCGGCCGTGCAGCTGCAGCTCGTTGGATTCACCGGTCGGGCTCGGCAGCTTCTCGGCGTGGCTGAACTGCTCGCGCGCCTGCTTGGCGTAGTAGCGCAGGAAATCCACGGCTTCGCGCACTTCGGCGATGCTGTCGGGCAGGCTCTTGCCGGCTTCCTTCACGCACAGCGCCATGAACTCCGGCATGCGCGCTTCCAGCTGGTCGGCGGCGTGTTCGAGGATGGCGGCGCGGCTGGCGGCCGGGGTGCGGTTCCAGGCCGGCTGTGCGGCCACGGCGTTGGCCAGGGCCTTCTGCACGGTGGCGGCATCGGCGGCCAGCCACTGGCCGACCACTTCGCGGGTGTCGGCCGGGTTGGTCACCGGCAGCGCGGCGCCGGCCGGGTTGGCACCCGGTACCAGCGGAGCGGCCTGCCACGGCTTGACGGCCGCGTTGATCTGCTCGGCCAGGGCGCGCAGTTCGTTGTCGTTGGCGAGGTTGGCGCCCATGGAGTTCTTCCTGTCGTGGTTCTGGCTGCGCAGCAGGTCAACCGGCAGCGGGATCTTGGGATGCGGAATCGATTCGAACGAGGCGACCATCTCGACCGGATCGCGGATCAGGTCGGCGATCGGCACGCGCTCGTCGGTGATGCGGTTGACGAAGCTGGAGTTGGCGCCGTTTTCCAGCAGGCGGCGCACCAGGTACGGCAGCAGGTCTTCATGCGAACCGACCGGCGCATATACGCGGCACGGCAGGCCCAGGCGGTCGGCCGGCACCACTTCGGCGTACAGGTCATCGCCCATGCCGTGCAGCTTCTGGTGCTCGTACACGCCGCCGTTGGCGATGCTGCGCACCGCGGCGATGGTGTGCGCGTTGTGCGTGGCGAACATCGGGTAGATCGCGTCGGCATGGGTGAACAGCCGCTTGGCGCAGGCCAGGTAGGACACGTCGGTGTTCTGCTTGCGGGTGAACACCGGGTAGCCCGGATAGCCTTCGATCTGCGCGCGCTTGATCTCGGCATCCCAGTAGGCGCCCTTGACCAGGCGCACCTGCAGGCGGCGACCGGCGCGGCGCGCCATGTCGGCCAGGTGGTCGATCGTGTACGGCGTGCGCTTCTGGTAGGCCTGCACGACCACGCCGAAGCCATCCCAGCCGGACAGCGAGGCGTCGGAGAACACCTGCTCGATGATGTCCAGCGACAGTTCCAGGCGGTCGGACTCTTCGGCGTCGACGGTGCAGCCGATACCGTAGCTCTTGGCCAGCTGTGCCAGTTCCAGCACGCCCGGCACCAGGTCCTTCAGCACGCGCTCGCGCTTGGCGTGCTCGTAGCGCGGGTACAGTGCCGACAGCTTGATCGAGATGCCCGGGGCGTTGTTGACGTCGCCGTCCGGTCGGCCGCCGCGTGCCTTGTGATCGCCACCGATGGCGTGGATCGCACGACGGTAGTCTTCCAGGTAGCGCAGCGCGTCCTTCATGGTCAGCGCGCCTTCGCCCAGCATGTCGAAGGAATAGCGGTAGCTCGCGTTGTCGCCCTTGTGCGAGCGCGACAGCGCTTCGCTGATGGTGCGGCCCATGACGAACTGGTGGCCCATGATCTTCATCGCCTGGCGCACGGCCAGACGCACCACCGGCTCACCGACGCGGCCGACCAGGCGCTTGAACGCGCTGGGGGCATCGGCGCGGGTGGCGTCGTTCATCTGCACCAGCTTGCCGGTCAGCATCAGGCCCCAGGTGGAGGCGTTGACCAGCACCGAGTCGCTGCCGCCCAGGTGCTTTTCCCAGTCGGCATCGGCCAGCTTGTCGCGGATCAGCTTGTCGGCGGTGTCCTGGTCCGGAATACGCAGCAGTGCCTCGGCCACGCACATCAGCAGCACGCCTTCCTCGCTGCCCAGGTCGTACTGGCGCATGAAGGCTTCGATGGCGCCCTGGTCCTTGGCACGCACGCGCACGCGGCCGACCAGGTCGGCGGCCAGCGCCTGCACCCTGGCCTGTTCCTCGGCGGGCAGGCGGGCCTGCGCCAGCAGTTCACGCACGTGGCTCGCCTCGTCCTTCAACCAGGCATCGGTGATGGCCTGGCGGAACGGGTTGGGGGGCGCCGGCAGTTCCGGCGACAGCAGCGCGCCGGGACGCGGAGCGTCGTGGGCGGCAGGGGAGGAGGAAGGTGCGTTCATGCCGGTCCGGCCAATGGAAAACTTGGCGATTTTAATCATTTTTGAGCTCATCGGAAGTGCCGCGGAGACACCTTCATGACGCGCTGATAGTCCCTAGCTGCGGTGCATTCAGCGTGTTCAGCAAGCTCGGCAATATTTGTGCTGAATTCGTCATCCGTGCCGCCGACCTCATGCTGTGTTGCAGCATCGGAAAATGTGTGAATGCACCCTTGCTACCGGCGAGAGGGCGGGGCTACCATCGGGACGTTTCCCGCGGCAGGAACGCGGTTGCGACATGATCGAGGTGCTTCCAGCTCCGGATGGGTCAGGTACGCAGCTGCGGCTGCGTCCCCCACGGGCGCTCGATGCCCGGCAGTTCGTCCTGTTGTTCACCGTGTTGTCGGGTGCGATGTGGCTGGTGTCCGCCCTCGGGTGGTTGGCCGGCAATGCGTTCGCCCCCCTGTTCGCGCTGCTGTACAGCCTGGTGCTGGCGGCGGCGCTGCGTGCCTTGTGGCGCAGCGGTGAACGGCAGGAGGAGATCCGGGTAGTGCCGGCGTACGTGGAGGTCATCCCCGTACCCGGTGGATCGCCGGTGTTCCGGGCCCACCCCCATTGGGTGCGCCTGCTCACCGACGATGAGAGGGTCCGGCTGGCGTCCAGCGGCCGGCAGGTGGAGGTGGGGAGTTTCCTCGCGCCGGCCGAACGTCAGACGCTTGCAGAGACACTTGAAAGCTTGCTCGCCGCCAGCGATGGCGGCAACCGACGACGCTAAGGGTCTAGGCAATGAAGCAAAGCAGCAGGTGGGGCACGAAGTGCGTGAACGCGGTTGCCGCAGTGCTGGCGACCGGGGGACTGATGCCGGCGTTGGCCTGGGCCCAGGCGGCCGATCCGAAGCCGTGGCAGCTGAACATGGGCAAGGGGGTGACCCAGACCTCGCGCCTGGCCTGGGAATCGAACAATTTCTCGTTGATCATCTGCACGGTGATCGGCGTCATCGTGTTCGGCGCGATGGCCTATGCCATCTTCAAGTTCCGCAAATCCAAGGGCGCGGTCGCCGCCACCTTCAGCCACAACACCAAGGCCGAAGTAATCTGGACGGTGATCCCGGTGATCATCCTGATCGTGATGGCCTGGCCGGCCACCGCCAACCTGATCAAGATGTACGACACCCGCGATGCCGAGATGACGGTGAAGGTCACCGGCTACCAGTGGATGTGGAAATACGAATACCTCGGCGAGAACGTCACCTTCACCAGCCGCCTGGACCGCGAGTCCGACCGCGTGCGGCAGAGTGGCATCGTGCCGACCCGCGAAAGCCATCCGCACTACCTGCTGGATGTCGACAACCGCCTGGTGCTGCCGGTCGATACCAAGGTGCGTTTCGTCATCACTTCCGATGATGTGATCCACGCCTGGTGGGTACCGGCGCTGGGCTGGAAGCAGGACGCCATCCCCGGCTTCATCAACGAAGCCTGGACCCGCATCGAGCAGCCCGGTGTCTACCGCGGCCAGTGCGCCGAGCTGTGCGGCAAGGACCACGGCTTCATGCCGATCGTGGTCGAGGCGGTGTCCAAGGAGGACTTCAGGAAGTGGCTGGCGCAGCGCAAGCCGGCGCCGCCCGCCGAGCCCGCCACGCCTGCGGCACCTGCCGAACCGGCTGCACCGGCTGCACCGGCGGGCGAGGCACCGGCTGCGCCTGCTGCTGCCGAAGCGGGCAGCGCGCCTGCCAGCGCGGCCAGCGGAGCGTGATGTAAAGCCCGCGGCCGCTCGCGGCCGTGGTGACAACCGATTCTGAGAGGTGTTTTGCAATGGCGTACTCGGCAGTTGGGCACGACGATCACCATCACCACCAGAGCTTCTTCGAGCGTTGGTTCTTCTCGACCAACCACAAGGACATCGGCACGCTGTACCTCGGTTTCAGCTTCATCATGTTCATCATCGGCGCGGCGATGAGCGTGGTGATCCGCGCCGAGCTGGCGCAGCCGGGCCTGCAGTTCGTCAAGCCCGAGTTCTTCAACCAGATGACCACCGTGCATGCGCTGGTGATGATCTTCGGTGGCGTGATGCCGGCCTTCGTCGGCCTGGCCAACTGGATGATCCCGCTGCAGATCGGCGCGCCGGACATGGCGCTGCCGCGCATGAACAACTGGTCTTTCTGGTTGCTGCCGGTGGCTTTCAGCCTGCTGCTGCTGACCCTGTTCCTGCCCGGTGGTGCGCCGGCGGGTGGCTGGACGCTGTATCCGCCGCTGTCGCTGCAGGGCGGCTACAACGTGGCCTTCAGCGTGTTCGCCATCCACGTGGCCGGCATCAGTTCGATCATGGGTGCGATCAACATCATCGCCACTGTGCTGAACATGCGCGCGCCGGGCATCGACCTGCTGAAAATGCCGATCTTCTGCTGGGCCTGGCTGATCACCGCCTTCCTGCTGATCGCGGTGATGCCGGTGCTGGCCGGTGCGGTGACCATGCTGCTGACCGACAAGTTCTTCGGCACCAGCTTCTTCAACGCCGCCGGTGGCGGTGACCCGGTGATGTACCAGCACATCTTCTGGTTCTTCGGCCATCCCGAGGTCTACATCATGATCCTGCCCGCCTTCGGCGTGGTCAGCGAGATCATCCCGACCTTCAGCCGCAAGCCGCTGTTCGGCTACCAGGCGATGGTGTACGCCACCGCCGCGATCGCGTTCCTGTCGTTCATCGTCTGGGCCCACCACATGTTCACCGTGGGCATGCCGCTGGGCGGCGAGATCTACTTCATGTTCGCCACCATGCTGATCTCGATCCCGACCGGCGTGAAGGTGTTCAACTGGGTCAGCACCATGTGGCGTGGCTCGCTGACGTTCGAGGCACCGATGCTGTGGTCGGTGGCCTTCGTCATCCTGTTCACCATCGGTGGCTTCTCGGGCCTGATGCTGGCGATCGTCGCCGCCGACTTCCAGTACCACGACACCTACTTCGTGGTCGCCCACTTCCACTACGTGCTGGTGACCGGTGCGGTGTTCGCGCTGATCGCCGCGGTGTACTACTGGTGGCCGAAGTGGACCGGGCGGATGTACAGCGAGAAGTGGGCCAAGGTGCACTTCTGGTGGTCGATCGTATTCGTCAACCTGTTGTTCTTCCCGCAGCATTTCCTCGGCCTGGCCGGCATGCCGCGCCGCATTCCCGACTACAGCGTGGCGTTTGCCGACTGGAACCTGATCAGCTCGATCGGTGCGTTCGGCATGTTCGTCACCCCGTTCATGATGGCCGCGATCCTGCTGTCGTCGCTGCGCAACGGTGAGAAGGCCGAAGCACGCAGCTGGGAAGGTGCACGCGGGCTGGAGTGGACGCTGCCGTCGCCGGCACCGGCGCACACCTTCACCACGCCGCCGACCATCCGCCCGGGGGATCTGGCGCATGACGACATCACGCATTGAGGTGGGGCATGCATAACGAGAGCCCGCTGCCGATCGGTAGAGTCGACTGTCAGTCGACTCGCGAAGTGCAGCCGACTAACAGTCGGCTCTACCAAAGCCAAAGCCAAAGCCAAAGCCAAAGCCAAAGCCAAAGCCAAAGCCAAAGCCAAAGCCAGACCGAAGCCCAACGCCACGGCATCGAACAGCAACGCCAGCGCGCCAGGCGCACGGCGATGTGGGTCGGCGCCATCGCGGTGCTGGTCTACGTCGGCTTCATCCTCAGCGGGGTGATCGGCCGATGAGCGAGGCGCCAGCCAGCACACCGTCTCGCAGTGCGGGGCTGCCGCGCCTGATCGGTGTGGCGGTGGCGGTGTTCCTGCTGACCTTCTCGCTGGTGCCGCTGTACCGCATTGCCTGCGAGAAGGTGTTCGGTGTGCGCCTGGAACGCGGCCCCGGTGGCGAAGCCAGTGCAGGCGCGGCGGCCGGCAAGCGCACCGTGCGCGTGGAATTCGATGGCGGCGTCAATTCGCGCCTGCCCTGGTCGTTCCATCCCGAGCAGTTGACCATGGACGTGGTGCCCGGCGAACTCAACGAGGCGCTGTACTTCGCCCGCAATGACAGCCAGCAGGCGGTGGTCGGCAGTGCGGTGCCTTCGGTGGCGCCGGCGCGTGCGTCTGGCTTCTTCAGCAAGACCGAGTGTTTCTGTTTCACCGCGCAGACGCTGCAGGCCGGCGAGAAGCGCGACATGCCGGTGCGCTTCATCGTCGATCCGGACCTGCCGCCGGAAATCAAGACGATCACCTTGTCCTACACCTTCTACCGCAACGACGCGTTGTCCGATCGGCTGCCCTCGGCCGCCACCTCGGACGGCGCGCACGCCGCACCCTGACCCGGATACCGACATGGCCCAGACACCGACCGACGCCAACGTGTACTTCGTCCCGGCCCAGAGCAAATGGCCCTTCGTGGGGTCCATCGCGATGATGGTGACCATGGTGGGTGTGGCCAGCTGGCTCAACGACGCCAGCTGGGGGCGCTGGACGTTCTACATCGGTATCGCGATGCTGGTGCTGACCCTGTTCTGGTGGTTCAGCGACGTGGTGCGTGAATCGCAGGCCGGCAACTACAACCAGCAGGTCGATGGCTCGTTCCGGATGGGGATGATCTGGTTCATCTTCTCCGAGGTGATGTTCTTCGGCGCGTTCTTCGGCGCGCTGTTCTACACCCGCAACCTGGGCCTGTCGTGGCTGAGCGGCGAAGGCCGCGGGGTGATGACCAACGAGCTGCTCTGGCAGGGTTATTCCGCCGGATGGCCGACCAACGGCCCGGCGGCGATCGGTGGTGCCTTCCAGACCATCCCGGCCTGGGGCCTGCCGCTGATCAACACGCTGATCCTGCTGACCTCCGGCGTGACCCTGACCATCGCCCACCACGCGCTGAAGGCCGGCAACCGCCGCCAGCTGCTGATCTGGCTGGGCCTGACCGTGGTGCTCGGGCTAGGCTTCCTGACCCTGCAGGCGGAGGAGTACATCCATGCCTACAAGGAACTGAACCTGACGCTCGGCTCCGGCATCTACGGGTCGACATTCTTCATGTTGACCGGCTTCCACGGCGCGCACGTGCTGCTGGGCACGATCATGCTGATCGTGATGTGGCTGCGTTCGGCCAAGGGACACTTCACCCGCGACAACCATTTCGGTTTCGAAGCCGCCGCGTGGTACTGGCACTTCGTCGACGTGGTGTGGCTGATGCTGTTCCTGTTCGTCTACGTGCTTTGACCGCGCACGCATCGGTGGCCTCAGCCGCCGACGCCGTGCGGCTTGATCCAGCCCATGTAGATGCTCACGATCACCAGTACGATCAATGCCACCGACACCGCGATGCGACGTGTCAGCGCGTTGACCGTGCGCTTGGTCTGGCCGCGGTCGACCAGCAGGTAGTACAGGCCGGCGCCCAGATTCCAGACGATGACGATCAGAAACGCGATTACCAGCAGGGTCTTCAGCGAATCACTCATGCGCGGCTCGAGGGCAGGGTGGGTGCGCCTATCTGACCGCGTTTGCGCGGACTTGTCATGATGCGCCAGCACACGCGCGTGCTCGGATGGTTGCTGGCCGTGCTGGCGATGGCCGCTTTCACCGCATTGGGGCTGTGGCAGCTGCAACGCATGCATGCCAAACAGGCAATGTTGGATGCGCAGGGCCCCGCTGTGGCCCAAGCGCTGCCGCTGGCGCAGGCCCTGGCAGCCCCCGGTGCGTTGCACGGTGTGGCCGATCACGGTCGCTTCCTGCCTGGCGTGGTGCTGCTGGACAACCAGATCCGGCATGGTCGCGCCGGCGTGAAGATCTATCGCCCGTTCCGCAGTGACGAGGGCAGCGTGCTGCTGGTCGATCTGGGCTGGCGCGCGCTGCCGCCGGATCGCACGCTTCCGGAGGTGCCGTCGCCGCCTTCGCCGGTGGCCGTGCGCGGGCTGCTCGCGCCGCCACCGTCGGCGGGACTGGCCTTGGGTCCGGCGTTCTCCGCTACCGATGAGGCCGGGCGTTGGCTGGCCAGCCGCTTGCCCGCCGAGGGCCTGGCGGCGGCGCTTGGCCTGCCGGCATTGCCCGATCGCGTCCTGCGGCTGGACCCGGCGCTGCCCTTCGGCGACGAACGCGACCTGGACCTGCTGCCGAACACGCTGCCGCCGCAACGCCACCTGGGCTACGCCGTGCAGTGGTTCGGCCTGGCCCTGACCGTGCTGGTGGTGGCGCTGGTGCTGGAGCGGCGCAGGCGACGGCCCATCGCCGGGTAGTGTCGGCCGCTGGCCGGCACGCACTCGGATTCCTGGATGCCGGCCAGCGGCCGGCACTACCGGCATCGTTTACCCAACCATGAGAAAATGCCCCACATGAACACTGCTACGTCCCCGCAGGCGCGCGGCTCCGGCCGCCGGACCCTGATGCTGCTGTTTGCCGTGTTCTTCGGGGCGATGGCGCTGGCCGCGGTATTGCGCTTCTCCGGCTGGCAGCCCACCGGCCACCGCAATGCGGGACAGCTGCTGAAGCCGCCGGTCGATCTGCGCCAGCAGACGCCGACCCTGGCCAGTGGCCAGCCCTATCCTTGGAACCCCGAGGCCCGCACCTGGCGCCTGCTGGTGGCACCGGCCGGTGCCTGCGACGCGCAGTGCGTCACTTTGTCGCAGGGACTGGGCAAGGTGTGGCAGCTGTTCGGCCATAACGCCGATAATGTCGAGATCCTGTGGCTGGGTACGCCACCGGCGTCGATCGCCTCGCTGCCCGCGCTGCGGCCGCTGGCTCCGTCGCCAGCCCTGCGCGCGGCGCTGCCGGGCGTCGATGATCCGGCGGGACTGCCGGTCTACGTGATCGATCCGAACGGCTTCGTGATCATGCGCCATGCCCCGGGTTCCGACCTGGGTGGCCTGCGCAAGGACATGGCCACGTTGCTGAAACTGAAGTGAGTCCCGTTTGATGAGCCTTTCCGCGCGTCCGGCGCTGCACCGCAATTTCCACCGCCTGGCGTGGTTCGCCATGATCATGACGGCGAGCACGATCATGTTCGGCGCGTTCGTACGCCTGTCCGATGCCGGCCTGAGCTGCCCGGACTGGCCGACCTGCTATGGCCAGGCCACCTGGCCGCAGCACGTGGAAGAGACCATCGGCCACCCGGCGGCGGAGATCCGCCCGCTGGAGACCCACAAGGCCTGGCGTGAGCAGGTGCACCGCTTCCTGGCCGGCGCGCTGGGCATCGAGATCCTGACCCTGGCCCTGCTGGCCACGCGCAAGCGGCGATTCGGAAGCACGGCGGTGGTGACCGCCTGCGTGCTGGTGGCCGCCGGCATACCGCTGTACATGATGGGCTGGCATGGCACCGCCAGTACCTTGGCTCTGATCGGCGAGGCGATCCTGCTGATCGCCGCGCTGCGCTGGAGCAACATCGACCTGGCACGCGCTGCACTGCTGACCCTGGCGGTGGTGATCTTCCAGGCCCTGCTGGGCATGTGGACGGTGACCCTGCTGCTCAAGCCCATCGTGGTGATGGGGCACCTGCTGGGCGGCATGCTGATGTTCGCGCTGCTGGCTTGGATGGCGTGGCGTGCCACGCACATGCCGATCACCCTGGCCGAGGCGCCGAAGCTGAAGTGGCTGCTGCGCATCGGCCTGGCCGTGCTGGTCACCCAGATCGCCCTGGGCGGCTGGGTCAGCGCCAACTACGCGGCGCTGGCCTGCGGCGGTGGCAGCGCCTCGCTGGACAACTTCCCGCGCTGCGCCAACCAGTGGTGGCCGCAGCACAACTTCGTCGAAGGCTTCACGCTGTGGCGTGGCATCGGCGTGGATTACGAAGGCGGCGTGCTCGATGGCGCCTCGCGTATCGCCATCCAGATGGCCCATCGCCTGTTCGCCGTGGTGGTGGCCGTCTACCTGCTGTGGCTGGGCGTGCGCCTGTTCCGTTTGCCGAGCATGCGCGGCTGGGCCAGCGCGCTGATCGCGCTGCTGGTGCTGCAGGTCACCCTCGGCATCCTCAATGTGAAGCTGGCGCTGCCGCTGGAAGTGGCGGTGGCCCACAACGGCGTGGCCGTTGCCCTGTTGTTCGTGCTGGTCAGCCTGCTGGCCCGCCTGCGCGCCCCGGACTGACTCCATGTTTTCCAATTACCGCCAGTACTGGGACCTGACCAAGCCCAAGGTCGTTGCCCTGATCGTCTTCACCGCCTTGGTCGGCATGGTCCTGGCAATCCCGGGCGTGCCCAGCTGGGAGCAGGTGCGCGCCGGCGTGCTCGGTTTCCTCGGCATCTGGCTGGCGGCCTCGGCCGCAGCCGCCATCAACCAGCTGCTGGACGCGCACATCGATGCGCAGATGGCGCGCACCTCGTGGCGTCCGCTGGTGGTGGGCAAGGTCAAGCCATGGCAGGTGCTGGTGTTTGCCGGTGTGCTGATCGTGCTGTCGATGACCATCCTGGTGCTGTGGGTGAACCTGATCACCGCGGTGCTGACCTTCGCCTCGCTGATCGGCTACGCGGTGATCTACACCGTGTACCTCAAGCGTGCGACCTCGCAGAACATCGTCATCGGTGGCCTGGCCGGCGCGATGCCGCCGATGCTGGGCTGGGCGGCGGTGACCGGCATGCAGGGCTCGTCGGACTGGGCGTACTCGTCGCTGCTGGTGCTGATCATCTTCATCTGGACCCCGCCGCACTTCTGGGCGCTGGCGATCTTCCGCCGCGAGGACTACGCCAAGGCGGAGATCCCGATGCTGCCAGTGACCCACGGCGTGGTGCACACCCGCAAGCAGATCATGGTGTATTCGGTGGTGCTGGCGCTGGTCTGCCTGTTGCCATACCTGGTGGGCATGAGTGGTGCGTTCTACCTGGGCGGCGCGATCGTGCTCAACGCCGTGTTCCTCTGGTACGCCTGGCGCATGCTCAACCCGCCGGATGAGCTGTTCTCGATGAAGATGTTCTATTACTCCATCGTCTACCTGATGGCGCTGTTCGCGTTCCTGCTGGTGGACCACTGGATCCTGCCCTGGTTGTAAAGCGCCACCTGTAGAGCCGAGCCCATGCTCGGCTGAGGGGGGGGATGGAAGAGCAGCCGAGCGTGGGCTCGGCTCTACACTTGATCTCTTCCAGCGGCGTCGCCATTGCTGTTCCTGACCGCAAAGGAAAGGAGCGAGCAGGGATGCATACGATCTTCCGTTGGACCACCGCGCTGATTCTGGCGCTGGGCATGGTCGTGACCGCGCATGCCGACGACACCGCCGCGCAGATCCGCCACCACACTGCCGACCACCGCATGCTGGTGCTGGGCGAATTCCATGGAACCCGCGAGACGCCGCTGCTGGTGCGGCAGCTGGTGGACGATTACAGCCGCGCCGGGCCGGTCCTGCTGGCGCTGGAACTGCCACGCGGGGAAACCCCCACGCTGCGCGATTACCTGGCTTCCGATGGCGGGGAGAAGGCACGCCAGCATCTGCGCGGGCGTGCGTTCTGGACCGTGCGCGATGACCAGCATGACGGCCGTCGCAGCCGCGACATGCTGGCAATGATCGAAAGCCTGCGCGTGCTGAAGTCGCAGAGACGTGTGATCGACGTCGTTGGCTATGACGTCAACGCCAGCAAGGGCGGCAACCAGGTGCGCGATGACCTCATGGCAGCCGAGTTGCGGCGGCTCTATCGAGGGTTGCCAGACAATGCACGCATGCTGGTGCTGACCGGCAATGTCCACGCCATGCTGAGGCGGCCGGAAGGTATGCCGCCGGAAATGCAGAGGCAGCCGATGGCCTCCCAGCTGCGGGACCTGGATATCTACAGCGTGCGGTTGGGTGCGCAACGTGGTCAGACGTGGGGATGCGCGGGCGGTTGCATGGCGCGGCCACTTCGAGAGCAGGTTGCCACGGGGCCGCGGGTCGCTGCAGGGGCGGAACGGCCATACGACCTGTGGGTATGGATGCCGGAACTGAGCGTCGGGACGCTGGTGGATCCGTAGCGTCAGGCAAGCCATCCACGCATGGCGTGGATCTACTCCGGATCACAGGTGTCAGCCGAGCGTGGGCTCGGCTCTACAGTAGATCCACGCCATGCGTGGATGATCTCCCCATCGGGTCAGGGCTTGCGTCGCGCGTAGCGCTGCGCGATCACGCCGCAGACGATCAGCTGGATCTGGTGGTAGATCATCACCGGTAGCACGATCGCGCCGAGGCTGCCGCCGGCGAACAGCACCTTGGCAATCGGCACGCCGGTGGCCAGGCTCTTCTTCGAGCCGCAGAACACGATGGCGATCTCGTCCTCGCGGTTGAAGCGCAGCCGGCGGGCGATGAAGGTGATCAGCGGCATGGCGATGCCGAGCAGCACGGCAGCCACCACGGCCACGGCCAGCAACGAAAGCAGCGGCGTCTTGCTCCACAACCCTTCGGTCACCGCTTCGCCGAACGCCGAATACACCACCAGCAGGATCGTGCCCTGGTCGGTGTAGCGCAGCAGCGCGCGCTGCTTCTCCACCCAGCCGGCAATCCACGGCCGCAGCAGGTGGCCGGCCACGAACGGCACCAGCAGCTGCAGCATGATGCCGCCGATCGCGTGCAGCGGGTCGTGCACGCCGCCGGAGGTGCCCGCCAGCGCGGTCAGCAGCAGCGGGGTCAGGAATACGCCGAGGATGCTCGACAGCGAGGCGCTGCACACCGCTGCCGGCACGTTGCCGCGGGCCATCGAGGTGAACGCGATGGACGACTGCACGGTGGACGGCAGGGTGCACAGGAACAGCACGCCCAGGTACAGCTCCGGAGTCAGCAGCCAGCCCGACAGTGGCTTGAACATCAGCCCCAGCAGCGGGAACAGGAGGAAGGTGCAGGCCAGGATGGTCAGGTGCAGCCGCCAGTGCAGCAGGCCGCCGATGATCGACTCGCGCGGCAGGCGCGCGCCATGCAGGAAGAACAGTGCAGCGATGGCGACGGTGGTGACATCGTCCAGGACGATGGCGGCGGCGCCCTTCATCGGCAGCAGGGAGGCCAGGCCGACGGTGCACAGCAGGGCGAGGGTGAAGTTGTCCGGTCGCAGGCGCGACCACCAGCGGGTCATGGTGGGCAGAGTCCTTGGTGCGGAGGGTTCAGGGCGAGGTGACCGGCGTGGCCAGGCGTTGGCGGGTGGCGGCTTCCAGCGAGGTCAGGCCAGCACGCTGGCCCAGCTGAAGGGCCCGTTCGGGGCTGGCATGTTCGTAGCGTGCGTTGACCAGGCCGAGCACGGCGCCGGCGCGGTTGCCGGACGCACAGTGCAGCAGCACAGGCCCCTGGCTCTGCCGCAGGGCCTGGTGTACGGCGCGCACGTTGGCGGCATCGAGCCCCTCGGCACCGGCCACCGGAATGCGCACATAGCGCAGGCCCAGCGATTCGGCCGCGCGGGTTTCATCGAAACCCCGGTCCTCGCCAGGCTGGCGCAGGTCGATCACCGTGCGTACGCCCCGTGCGGCCAAGGCCTGCAGCTGTGCGGCGCTTGGTTGGCCACCGGCATACAGGCCCGGGCGGACTTCATTGAGCGGGCCATCTGCGGCCAGGGCCGCCAGTGGCGGGCAGAGCGACAACAACAGCAGGCAGGTCAGGCGCAGCAGCATGGTCCTCTCTCCGTGAAACGTTCTGCTGCTACAGGCGCAGCCCGGCGCGGGCCTTGAGCAGCTCGCGCAGTTCGTATTTGTCAGTATCGTCCAGGCCCTGCTGGCGCTGCTTTGCCAACAACTCCTCCAGACGTTGCACCAGCAGCTGTTTCTCCAGCTGGGCCACTGCGTCGTGCAGTTCCTGGGTCCAGCTGGCTTCGGTGCCGGGCAGCGTCTGTGCGGCCAATGTATGCAGCGAGGTCTGTTCCTCGCGGCCGTCGAAGTGTTCCAGCAGGGCGCCGGTGCTGATGTCCGGGCGCTGTTCGACCAGCCCCAGCAGCTCCAGCAGCAGTTCCACACCGGGCAGGCGAAGGCCCTGGAAGTGATGCTTGCCGCCCAGGGTCAGCGCCAGTGAGGGCTGCTGCAGCAGCACAGCGATCGCGCCTCGCACCAGGCTGCGCTTGGCCACCGGCTGGATCGCCCGCTGTGGCTGGCGTTGCGGCATCGGTGCGCGCACAGACGGGGCGTTGCCGCCGAGCCCGGTCAGCTGCGCCAGCTGCTGCTTCATCAGGTCGCCGAAGGCACCGTCGGGAATCTGCGCCAGCATCGGCTTTGCGCGTTCGGCCAGGCGCGCCTTGCCGTCCAGCGTGCCCAGGTTGATCTCGCGGGTCAGTTCATCGAAGAAGAACTGCGACAGCGGCGTGGCCTGCTTCAGGCGCTCGTTGAAGGCCTCGGCGCCTTCCTTGCGCACGATGGTGTCCGGGTCTTCGCCATCGGGCAGAAACAGGAAGAAGGCCTGGCGGCCATCCTTCATGCGCGGCAGCACCGACTCCAGCGCCTTCCAGCCGGCGCGGCGGCCGGCGGCGTCGCCGTCGAAGCAGAAGAACACGTCCGGCGCGTTGCGGAACAGCAGCTCGGCATGGTCCGGCGTGGTTGCGGTACCCAGTGTTGCCACCGCCTGGGTGACACCGAACTGGAACAGCGAGACCACGTCCATGTAGCCCTCGACCACGATCAACCGCTCGATCTTCTGGTTGGCCTGGCGCACCTGCCACAGGCCGTACAGTTCGCGGCCCTTGTGGAAGAGCGCGGTTTCGGGCGAGTTGAGGTACTTGGGGCCGTCGTCCTTCTCGAACACGCGCCCGCCGAAGGCGATCACCCGGCCACGACGGTCGAAGATCGGGAACATCACCCGGTCGCGGAACTTGTCGTAGACGTGGCCGCGATCATTCTTGGAGAACAGGCCTGCGCGGTCGAGCAGCTTCATGCGGCGCTCGTCCTTGCCCAGCGCATCGCGCAGGCCGCTGTAGCCATCCGGGGCGTAGCCGATCTGGAAGCGCGCGCGGTTCGCTTCGTCCACGCCACGGCTTTCCAGATACGCGCGTGCCTTCTCGCTGCCTTCCAGATTCTTCTGGAAGAACTTGGTGGCGGCGTCCAGCGCCGAGTACAGCTCGCGGCTGTCGTCCTGCTGCTGGGGGCTGCGCGGGTTTTCGTTGCGCGGTACTTCCATGCCGGCACGCTTGGCCAGCTCATCCACCGCGTCGAGGAACTCGAGGCGGTCGTAGTTCATCAGGAAGCTGATCGCGGTGCCGTGCGCGCCGCAGCCGAAGCAGTGATAGAACTGCTTGGTGGGCGAGACCGTGAACGAGGCCGAGCGCTCGTCATGGAACGGGCAGCGCGCGGCGTACTCCTTGCCCTGGCGCTTCAACGGCACGCGGCTGCCCACCACCTCGACGATGTCGGTGCGGGCGAGCAGGTCGTCGATGAAAGCGTCGGGGATACGGGCCATGGGCAACAGGGCAGGGCGCGGTGCAGGACCACGCGACGGAACCGGGGGCGGTCGGCCTAGTTTACCCCCTGTCGGGCACCTGGCTGGCGGTTGCCGGATCGATGCCGGCTGCGGCCAGGTGATGGCGCGCGCGCAGGCGCTCGTCGATCACCGCCGTCATCAGGGCGCCAACGAAGAACACGACGGTGGCGTAGTAGATCCAGACCAGCGAGATCACCAGCGCACCCATCGAGCCGTAGGCACTGCCGGGGGCCACGGTGGCGATGTAGACGCCGATGCCGTAGCGGCCCAGTGCGAACAACGCCGAGGTGATGGCACCGCCGATGAAGGCCTGGCGCCAAGCCACGCGGCGGTCGGGCAGGTAGTGGTACATGAAAGCGAACCCCACCGCGTACAGCAGCAGGCTGGTGACGTAACCCAGCGCGGGGAGGATCGAGGGCAGTTGCGCGAAGGCCACCTGCAGTACCGTGGTGGCAGTCATCGACAGGATCAGCAGGAAGCCCAGGGCCAGCACCACGCCGAACGAGAACACGCGCTTGCGCAGCCAGGCCTTGAGGCCCTCCAGGCGCTCGCCGCTGGTGCGGAAGATGAGGTTCAGTGCGTTCTGCAGCTGTGCGAACACGGCGGTGGCGCCCACGAACAGCAGCAGCGTGCTCCACAGCCCTGCCAACGAGCCGACGTCGGGCTGGTTGTCGGCGTTCTTCAGGACGGTCTCGGCCACGATCGCAGCACTGCTGCCGGCCACCGAGCTGATCTGGTCGACCAGCGCCTGCTGTGCCGGCGGGTACAGCGAAGCGGTCAACCACAGCAGCAGCACCAGCAGCGGTGCCATCGACAGCAGGGCGTAGAACGAGACGGAGGCTGCCTGGGTCAGCACGTCGACGTCGATGAAGCGCTTGGCCACCGCCATCGGAAAGCTGTCCTGCAGGCGCTTGAGATACTTGTGCAGGGACACGGGAACGTTGAGCTCGGGTTCAACCATGTGTGCGGTTGTAGCAGGCGACCGACGAAGGTGCGGTGAAACGGGTACATCAATGGGGCCAGAGCCCTTTCGCGTTGCGAAAGGGATCCGACCCCGTTGCCGGATTACGCCAGCTGCTGCTTGACCAGCTTGGACACCAGGCCCATGTCGGCCTGGCCAGCGAGCTTGGGCTTCAGGGCGCCCATCAGCTTGCCCATATCGGCCGGGCCGGAGGCGCCGGTCTCGGCGATGGCGGCCTGGATGGCGGCCACGATCTCGGCTTCGCCCATCTTGGCCGGCAGGTAGGCTTCGATGACCACGATCTCGGCGCGCTCGATCTCGGCGAGGTCTTCGCGGTTGGCGGCTTCGTACTGGCTGACCGAGTCCTTGCGCTGCTTGACCATCTTGTCGAGCACGGCGATCACGGCGGTGTCGTCCAGCTCGATGCGCTCGTCCACTTCGCGCTGCTTGATGGCGGCATTGATCAGGCGGATCACGCCCAGCTTGTGCTTCTCGCCCGCCTTCATGGCGGCCTTCATGTCTTCGGTGAGCTGCTGCTTCATGCTCATGAGGAACCTCGTGGTGGTAGGTGGGGCGGGGCGGATGCCCGAACCCGGAAACGCAAAAAGCCGGCGACGCTCGCGCGTGCCGGCTTCGGCTCCATCGCAACGGGCAGGCCCGCCGCGATGAAGATGCGTCCGATCAGTACAGGCGCTGACGCTTGGTGACGTCGCGCGACGAGCGGCGCAGCTGACGCTTCACAGCAGCGGCGGCCTTGCGCTTGCGCTCCTGGGTCGGCTTTTCGTAGAACTCGCGCTTGCGGGTTTCGGCCAGCACACCGGCCTTTTCGCAAGTGCGCTTGAAGCGGCGAAGAGCAAACTCGAAGGGCTCGTTCTCGCGGACTTTGACGCTGGGCATGGAATCTCCGGGACACAGTAGAACCGGGTCACGCCCGGCGAGCCGCACATTATAGCGGCGAATCGACAAACTGCAAGCGGCCAACCCTGAATACGGGCCGGCGGTTCGAAAGCAGTGAGATCTGCACGCTCCCCGAGGGGACGGCAGGGGCGTCATAATAGCAGGCATGCGAGTCCTTGGCATCGAATCTTCCTGTGATGAGACCGGCGTGGCGGTGTATGACACCGACCTGGCCGGCAGCGCAGCCCTGCGCGCCCATGCGGTCTACAGCCAGATCGCCCTGCACGCCGAATACGGTGGCGTGGTGCCCGAGCTGGCCAGCCGCGACCACGTCCGCAAGCTGCTGCCGCTGGTGCGCCAGACCCTGGCCGACGCCGGTCTGGGTGTAGGCGATATCGATGGGGTCGCCTATACGGCCGGTCCCGGACTGGTCGGCGCGCTGCTGGTGGGTGCGGGCGTGGCCCGATCACTGGCTTGGGCGCTGGAGGTCCCGGCCGTCGGCGTACACCATATGGAAGGGCACCTGCTGGCACCGCTGATGGAAGACGACCCGCCGCAGGCCCCGTTCGTTGCGCTGCTGGTGTCCGGTGGCCATACCCAGCTGGTGGCGGTGGATGCGATTGGCCAGTACCGGCTGCTGGGCGAAACCCTGGACGATGCGGCTGGCGAGGCCTTCGACAAGACCGCCAAGCTGATGGGCCTGCCGTACCCGGGCGGCCCGCAGCTGGCCAGGCTGGCCGAGCAGGGCACGCCGGGCGCGTACCGCTTCGCGCGGCCGATGACCGACCGCCCGGGGCTGGATTTCAGCTTCTCCGGCCTGAAGACCCAGGTCCTGATGGCCTGGCGCGACAGCGACCAGAGCGAGCAGACCCGCGCCGATATTGCCCGGGGCTTTGAGGACGCGGTGGTCGAGACCCTGTCGATCAAGTGCGAGCGCGCGCTGGAAGCGGCCGGGACGAACGTGATCGTGGTTGCCGGCGGTGTAGGTGCCAACAAGCGCCTGCGCGCCCGCCTGCAGCAGATGGCCGAGCGCCTCGGCGGCCGCGCCTGCTTCCCGCGGCCTGCACTGTGCACCGACAACGGCGCGATGATCGCCTTCGCTGGCGCGTTGCGGCTGCAGGCTGGCCAGCACAGCCCGCCGAAGGTAGATGTGACCCCGCGCTGGGACATGGCGACCCTGCCGGCGGTGTGAACCGATAGCGTCGGGCCATGCCCGGCGGACGCATTACCGATGCACTGCCAACGGCGACGCCGCCAGCACGGTTGTCGCCCGCTAATGGCGCTGCAGCCAGCCCAGGGTGTGTGGGCAGCGGGCATGGATCAGCCGCCCGATCGCGGCCAGGTCGGCGCCGATGTCGCGCTCGAGGATGGGCTCGTGATGGGCGATGCGGTTGCGCAGGTGGCGGATGCGGCCAATATCCGCGTGGATGGCTTTCCGGATGACACTGGGGTGGGCGCAAGGCGCATGGCGCAGGACTCCGCTGAGTGCCGGTATCCACAGCGTGGAATCGAAGCGACATGTGAATAGCTGCTGCCAGAACACCATAGGCAGGCTGGCGACGATTTCAGGTGTATCGCTTGCGCGACTGGCAAGTTGTTCCAGTGCCGTGCGTGGAGAAGTACTGGACGAAGTTGGCAGCCTGCGTCTGAAGGCATCATTCCAGGGCCAACGTGGACCGTGCTGCCGAACAAGAACCATTGCCGCGGCGTTGCGGGTGACCACCTCGCACAGATGGACCGGCATCATCAGTGCACTGCACAGCCGCATGTTCCAGAGGTAGAGGGATTCGGCTGTGACGTCGGGGCCGCAGGCCGATGCGATTCTCTCGTAAGTAGACAGACGCTCCGCTGACAACGCGCGCCGCAGTACATCGTATGGAGCCATCGTCATGTGCGGTGGTGAAGGAGGGATCGATGTTCGCGAGAGTGGGCGGCGGCGACCATCAGGGAACGTCCTTGTCCGCGCGGCTGATTTTCTGCGTTTTGCCTCGGACGAATACCTGACCTGTCCTGTCGGATTTGGCCTTGACCGGCGATCTGGTCCTTGCCTAATCTGCGTGCCTGCGCCACCGGGACTCGCGGCTGGATTCCAGCTCCCCCTGGGGACAAACGGTTGTACCAAAGGGCCCTGCTAGCGGGGCCCTTTGTCTTTTCCGGGCCCGCCCCGCGCCGGCCATCCATCGCCCGTTCCGGGCAGGCTCACCGCCGTGCCGTTACCATGGCCCCCTGTATTCGGGCGGGTAAGCGCAATGGACAAGGTTTTCATCGAGGGGCTGACGATCGACGCCCTGATCGGCATCTACGATTGGGAACGACGGATCCGCCAGGACCTGGTGTTCGACCTGGAAATGGGCTTCGACAACCGTCGCCCCGCGGCCACCGACGACATCGCCCATACCCTGAACTACAAGGCGGTGAGCAAGCGCCTGGAGCAGTTCGTGCGCGAGTCGGAGTTCGGCCTGGTCGAGACGCTGGCCGAGCGCTGCGCGCAGATCGTGCTGGACGAATTCGACGTGAAGTGGCTGCGCCTGAAGCTGAGCAAGCCGGGCGCAGTGCGCGGCGCGCGCGCGGTGGGCGTGATCATCGAACGCACGCGGGACTGACCCGGTCGTGCCGGCCGCTGGCCGACAACCCCGGTAGTGCCGGCCGCTGGCCGGCAACCTTGGCAACAACGAAACAGACAGGAGACAACCGATGGTGGACGCGGTGGTGGCGGTACAGTGGCTGGAACGGCTGCAGAACACACTGGAACCCTATCCCGGCGCCTACCTGGCGTTGATGATCTCGGCGCTGCTGATCGCCGCTGGCCTGGCCAACTGGGTGACCAAGCGCATCCTGTTACGTGGCCTGCGGCGCCTGCTCAGCCGCCTCCCCGGCGCTGACACCGGCCGCGGCAGCCACCTGATGCGGGTGATCTCGCGCCTGTCCAACGTGGTGCCCAGCCAGGTGATCGCCTCGGGCATCCGCATCGTGCCGGACCTGCCGCCGGGCCTGGTCAGCTTCATCATCGGCGCCTGCCAGGCGTGGGCGATCCTGACCGTGGTGCTGGCCATCTCGCATGCGCTGGATGCGGCCAACGATCTGTACGAGCGCCGCCCCGAGGCACGCAACAAGCCGATCAAGGGCTACCTGCAGGTCGCCAAGATCGTCCTCTTCGTGATCGCCGGCCTGTCGATCGTTGCCACCCTGGCAGGCGTCGACCTGCGCTATCTGGTCACCGGCCTGGGCGCGGCCACGGCGGTGCTGATGCTGATCTTCCAGGACACCATCCTGTCGCTGGTGGCCAGCGTGCAGATCAGCGGCGATGGCCGGGTGCGCATCGGCGACTGGATCGAGATGCCCAGCCAGAACGCCGACGGCGACGTCATCGACATCGCGCTGCACACCATCACCGTGCAGAACTTCGACAAGACCATCACCACCATCCCGACCAAGAAGCTGGTGACCGAGTCGTTCAAGAACTGGCGCGGCATGCAGGAGGCTGGTGGCCGCCGGATCAAGCGCGCGCTGTACCTGGACCAGCACAGCGTCGGCTTCCTGGACGAGGGCGACCTGGCCTTCCTCGGCCAGTTCGCGCTGCTGCGCGACTACCTGCGCGACAAGGAACAGGAACTGGGGCAGTGGAATGGGCGCCT
Organism: Stenotrophomonas sp. GD03958; assembly: GCF_029839005.1. Taxonomy (NCBI): domain Bacteria; kingdom Pseudomonadati; phylum Pseudomonadota; class Gammaproteobacteria; order Lysobacterales; family Lysobacteraceae; genus Stenotrophomonas; species Stenotrophomonas sp. GD03958. Next base: position 31,940 of record NZ_JAOBZT010000047.1, read on the forward strand.
GCGCGAGCAGGGCATGGCCGAGGTCAACAGCCGCCGGGTGACCAACCTGGGCACGTTCCGCGCGTATGTGGAGCGCTACCTGCGCAGCCATCCGGGCATCCATACCGACATGACCCTGCTGGTGCGGCAGCTGCAGCCGACCACCGAGGGCCTGCCGCTGGAGCTGTACTGCTTCACCCGCAGCACCGCCTGGGGCGAGTACGAGGCCGTGCAGTCGGACATCTTCGACCACCTGCTGGCGATCCTGCCGGCGTTCGGCTTGCGGGTGTTCCAAGCCTCCAGCGACGCCATGTTGATGGCCGGGCAGCGCCAGCTGGCCGGCTCGGAGTAAGCTGCGGTGGCCCCGGCGGAGCCATACGGACCCCGCTGGTGGCTGAAACTGAATGAAGAAACCTCTCGCCAAATGGCCCGGGATCGCTAGAATGCCGGGCTTGTAAACGTTTTCATCAAGGACTGCCGGTGGCCTCCGATCGCATCGAATCCCTCATTGCCCAGATGACCGTCGAGGAAAAAGTCGGCCAGCTGGGTGTCTTCGCGGACATGGTCCGCCCGTTCGCCCCGGACGTGAACCCGGAAGCCAACGTGCGCAATGCCGACCAGGTGCTGCAGCAGGTGCGCGAGGGCAAGGTCGGCTCGCTGTTCAATGGCGTGGGCGCCGAGCTGGGCCGTCGCATCCAGCAGGTCGCCACCGAGGAGAGCCGCCTGGGCATCCCGGTGATCCTGGCCGCCGACGTCATCCACGGCATGCGCACCGTGTTCCCGATTCCGCTGGGCGAGGCCGCCAGCTTCGAGCCGGACCTGGCCGAGCGCACCGCGCGCGCCACCGCCATCGAGGCCACGGCCGCTGGCCTGCACTGGACCTACGCCCCGGCCGTGGATATCGCCCGCGACCAGCGCTGGGGCCGTGGCGCCGAAGGGGCCGGTGAGGACGTGGTGCTGGGCTGTGCGTTCGCCGCCGCCCGCGTGCGCGGCTTCCAGGGCAGCGACCTGCGCGCCGCCGATTCGCTGCTGGCCACGCCGAAGCACTTCGCCGCCTACGGCGCGGTGATGGCCGGCATGGAATACAACATGGTGGACATCTCGCCGCAGACCCTGCGCGACGTGCACCTGCCACCGTTCAAGGCCGCCTTCGACGCCGGCGCGATCACCGTGATGTCCTCGTTCAATGACATCAACGGTGTGCCGGCCAGTGCCAACGCTGAACTGCTGACCGACATCCTGCGCGGCGAATGGAAGTTCCCGGGCGTGGTGATCTCCGACTACACCGCCGACATGGAGCTGGTCGCCCACGGCTATGCCGCCGACGACCGCGATGCCACCGCCAAGGCGTTCACCGCCGGCCTGGACCTGAGCATGCAGAGCGGCTTCTATGCTGAGCACCTGCCGGGCCTGGTCGAGAGCGGCGAGGTACCGATGGCGGTGCTGGATGAGGGCGTGCGGCGCATCCTGTGGCTGAAGGAAACCATCGGCCTGTTCGACGACCCGTACCGTTCGCTTGACCCGGCACGCGAAGCCGATACCTCGTACCTCGACGCGCATGACCAACTGTCGCGCGACGCCGCGCGGCGTTCGATCGTGCTGCTGAACAACCGTGACAACGTGCTGCCGCTGCAGAAGACCGGGCAGAAGATCGCGCTGATCGGCCCGTTCGTGCAGGACCGCGAGAACATCGAAGGCTGCTGGACGCTGTTCGGCGACAAGCAGCGTTACGTGGACCTGGAGACCGGCGTGCGTGCCGCCATCGGCGACGAAGCGCTGCTGGAAATCGTGCCGGGCTGCGAACTGGAAGCGGCCATTCCGGGCGGTACCGAAGCGGCGGTGGCTGCCGCGCTGCGCGCCGACGTGGTGGTGTTGGCGCTGGGCGAACCGCAGCGTTACAGCGGTGAAGCACAGTCGCGCGTGGAGATCACCCTGCCGCCGGCACAGCAGGCGCTGGCCGAGGCCGTGGCGATGACCGGCAAGCCGCTGGTGGTGCTGCTGCGCAATGGCCGCGCGCTGGCGCTGCAGGGCGCGGTGCGCAATGCACAGGCTGTGGCGGTGACCTGGTACTTGGGCACGCAGACCGGCCATGCCGTGGCCGATGTGCTGTTCGGCGACTACAGCCCGTCCGGCCGCCTGCCGGTCAGCTTCCCGCAGGTGTCCGGCCAGCAGCCGTACTTCTACAACCACCCGCGCACCGGTCGCCCGGAACTGCCAACGATGTCGGAGTTCAAGGCCCGCTGGCGCGAGATCCCGAACGAACCGCTGTACCCGTTCGGCCATGGCATCGGCTACACCACCTTCGCCTACGGCGTGCCGCAGCTGAGCACTGCACAGCTCGGCTGGGACGACACCCTGACCATCACCATCACGCTGACCAACACCGGCAGCGTTGCTGGCGAGGAAGTCGTGCAGCTTTACATCCACGACCGCGTGGCCAGCCGCGTGCGTCCGGTGCGCGAACTGAAGGACTTCCGCAAGGTGGCACTGCAGCCGGGCGAGTCGACCGACGTGGTGTTCACCCTGACCCGCGAGCAGCTGGCGTTTACCGGCCGCGACGGCGTGCTGCGTGCCGAGCCGGGCCTGTTCGACCTGTGGGTGTGCGCGTCCTCGGCGGCTGGCGAAGCGGTGCAGTTCGAACTGCTGAAGGCCTGATTGAAGAAAAAGGGGACGGAGGGGATTAAGTCGTTAGTGGCACAAACGACTTAATCCCCTCCGTCCCCTTTTTGTTGCCGTCACTGTGGCGGCGCTACCATCGGGCTTCCTGTTTCGATGGAGTGCGCGCATGCGCCGGATGGCCTACCTGATTCCCGCCCTGATGCTGGCCGCCTGTTCGCAGCCGGCGGCACCGCCGGCCGAGCCTGCGGCGGATGCGCCGCCGCCGATGGAGGCCGGCGCGGCAGCGACGCCTGCCGCTGAACCGACAGCGCCGGCTGCTGGACCCGCCGACTTAGCACCGCCCGCACCGGTAGCCGAGGCGCCCGCCGAGGATGCGCGTGCGCGCATCGAGTCGCTGCTTGGCGATGCCGCGCAGTTCGAGAAGGTCTTCAATGCGTTCAAGACCGCCGTGGTTGGCGGGGATCGCGCTGCGGTGGTCGAGGAAGTGCGATTCCCGTTGAACATCAGCGGCGGAAAGAAGATCTCCGGCCCCGGAGAGTTCCAGCGCAACTACGAGAAGATCATCACGCCGGAGGTGGTCAAGGCGGTGTCCGGGCAGGACTTCGGCAAGGTGTTCGTCAACCAGCAGGGCGTGATGATCGGCAGCGGCCAGGTGTGGTTGAGCGGCCAGTGCCTGGACCAGGCCTGCACGAAGACCGAGGTGAAGGT
>NZ_JAOBZT010000048.1:0-34773 GCF_029839005.1 Stenotrophomonas sp. GD03958
CCTGCGAGGAGCAGCGGTGCCAACCAAGGTTGGCCGCTACCAACAGCAGGCCCACACAGCAATCGGTTGCCGGCCAGCGGCCGGCACTACCAGGGGCAGGTTACGCATAAAAAGACGGCGCCCTGCGGGCGCCGTCTTGATCAGGATCGAATGGAAGGCCTGGATCAGGCGGCCCGCGAGACCCCATGTGCTTCCTGCTGGCGGAAGACCGACACCGCTTCAGTTAGCGTCCCAGCCTGCGACTGCAGCTCACGTGCGGCAGCGGTGGCCTCCTCCACCAGCGCCGCGTTCTGCTGCGTGGCCTGATCCATCTGCACGACGGTCTGGTTGATCTGCTCGATGCCAACCGACTGCTCCTGAGAGGCCGCCGAGATCTCGTGCATCAGGTGGCTGACATTCTCAACGCCCCCGACAATGCCCTGCATCCGCTGGCCCGCATCGGCCACCAGCTGGGCACCTTCGCCCACCTGGCGACCCGCCTCATCGATCAGCTTCTTGATTTCCTGTGCGGCGGCGGCGGAGCGCTGCGCCAGCACGCGCACCTCGCTGGCCACCACCGCGAAGCCGCGGCCCTGCTCGCCGGCACGGGCGGCCTCCACTGCCGCGTTGAGCGCGAGGATATTGGTCTGGAAGGCGATGCCATCGATCACGCCAGTGATGTCGCCGATCCGCTTCGAGGCTCCCTCGATCGCCTGCATGGTGTCGACGACCCGCTGCATGGCGACGTTGCCGTCGCTGGCGGCGCTCTGGGTGGTGATCGCCAGCTGGCTCGCCTCGCGCGCATGGGCAGCGTTCTGGCGCACGGTGGCGGTCAGCTCTTCCATCGAAGCGGCGGTTTCCTGCAGGTGCGCTGCCTGGCGCTCGCTGCGCTCGGATAGCGCGCCGTTGCCGGCGGCAATCTCGCTGGCGGCGGTACTGATCGACGCCGCGCATTCCTGGATGCGGCCGACCATGCGTGCCAACTGCCCGGCCGTGGCATTGGCATCGCGCTGGATGGCAGCGAAGGCGCCGTGATACTCGCCATGCATGCGTCGATCGAGATCGCCGCTGGCCAGCGCCGAGAGCATCTGCCGCACCTCGTCAACCGTACTGCCCAACGTATCCAGCAACTGGTTGATGCCACCGGTGAGGCCATCGAGGAAGCTGGCACCTTCGGTTGCCTGCAGGCGCTGGTCGAGGTCGCCGGCGGCGGCGGCCGCGACGATGCCGGCGACGGCGTTCTCCAACGCGAGCTCATGGGTACGGTCATGCCACTCCACGGCGAAGCCCAGGCGCACGCCCTGTGCGTCGAAGACCGGAGTAACCACCTGTGCGAAGTGCACCGGGCCGATCTGTACCTTGCCGTTGTGGCTGACCTGCAGGCCATTGAGGATGGCGCGGATCCGGTCCGGGTTGGCGTGGAAGCGATGGATGCTGCTACCGACCAGGCGCTCGGCATCGAAATCGGGGAAGGCCTGGCGCAACGTTGCCTGCTGGTTACGCAGCAGGGCCACCACCGAGCGGTTCACGTAGCGGATCACGTGATCGTTGTCGGCAATCATCATCGCGGTGCGCGAGGCATCGAGGGCCTGGCGGATCTGCGCGTTCTCGGCGTGTGCCTCCGCTTCGCGTCCACGCTGGGCCTGCACATGGCGTGCGGTGTCGGCCAGCGCATGGGCCAGCGAACCTGGTGCGTAGGCGGTGGTGTCAGCATGTGCACCAAGATCGGCGCCGGTGGCGATGTCGCGCGCCAGCGCGGCCAGCCGGCGGGGACCGTGGCCGAGTGCTTCGGTCTGCTGGCGGAGCCGCAGTGCGACCTGGCCAAGGAACAGGGTCAGGCCGGCCAGCATCGCGGCCTGCAGCAGCGCCGGCCACAGCGCAGTACCGTCCAGCAGCGGTGCCAGCAGGGAGAGCGTACCGACGCCACCGGCCAGCCACACCGGAAGGCGATCACGGTGGCCCAGCAGCACGCCCAGCAGCAGGGCAATCGGCAATGCCGGTGACAGGCTGATGATCGCGCACAACACGGCCAGTTGCAGCGACAACAGCAACGCCAGACCGTTGCGGGCGACGGCCCGGCCCGCCTGGGGGCCGCCCAACCACGCGGCTGGCAATACGGCGACGGCCGCCAAGGCGGCGGCTTGTGCCTGCGGCCCACGCAGCGCCAGCACCAGGGCAGCCATAGCCAATATCCCGCTGCCGATCAGCAGGCGGCGGTCAGCGCGGCGCGCGAGCTGCTGCAGATGCGACAGGCGGGTGGTATCGGGGGGACGGGAGGATGCAATGGACATCGGCGACTCCTGGGTCAGCTAAAGACAACGGCCACGCCGCAACGCACGCAGCAGGGCGTGACGAGGGCGGGTGCCGGGAATTCGGGGAATGCGACGCGATAAGCGACGCGCAGACGGGGCACCGTGGCCACATCCTGTGGATGACGGTGCAGCAGAGCAGGCATGCGGACTTCCTTGCAGAACCAGACACACGCCGCGGGCCCGACCGGGTCCGCGCGCGGCGGGCGCAGGGGCCCGCAACTGATGTATCGGCCGCAACTGCGCGGAGTGAAGTGCGCGGACGCCGCGACTCAGCCGGCGTTGTCGTTGCTGAAGAAGTGCAGGATCACGTCTGCGATCTGTTCCGGATCTTCCATGTGCAGGTGATGGTTGCCGGGAAACACCGCCAGACGGCCATCGCGCAGATGCTGCAGGCGATCGCTGCGCATCGGCTCGGGATAGTACGACTGTGCCGGCGTGGCATAGATCACCTGCGTCGGGCAGGCGATGGCCTGCAGCAGGTTGTCGATCTGGCCTTCGCTGAGACGGATCGCAGTGGGCAGCATCAGGCGCGGATCGCTGCACCAGCGGTAGCCGCCCTCGACCGGTTCCACGCCCCGCTCGACCAGCAGCCTTGCGCATCCTTCGCTGAGCTGGTTGGTCATCATCCGCGCACGGATCGGCGCGGCCAGGTCGGGGAACACGCGCAGCTGCTTGCGTGCCAGTCCCCGCGTGGCGTTTACATGTTCGCGCAGACGGTTGGCCGTTTCTTCCTCGGGGCCACGCAGGCCGCCCAGTGCTTCGATCGCTACCAGCCGCTCCACGCGGTCGCTGACCGAGGCGGTGAGACTGGCGATGCCGGCGCCCATTGAATGACCGAGCAGGCTGAAGCGGTCCCAGCCCAGCGCGTCGGCCACATCAAGCACGTGGCAGATCGCGGCCGCCGTGGTGTAGCTGGCACCGGCCGGCAGGTGCGCGCTGTGGCCATGCCCGGGCAGGTCGATGGCCACCAGCTGCAACGGCGACAGGTGCGGCGCCAGCGGCACGAAGCTGGCCGCATTGTCGAGCCAGCCATGCAGGGCCAGCACGCGCGGGCCGTCGCCGTGATTGCGCAGGCCGGCGACGCGCGCGCCACCGACCTCCAGTTCAAACGGCTGCAGACTCATGCCAGCGAGGCCACGGCCAGCCGCGCCAGGGCGCGAGCGTGTTCCGGATCGGCGTTGAGGCAGGGGATGTAGCGCATCGTCGCGCCGCGCTCGGCCAGCGTCTCGGTGAAGCCCAGCGCCACTTCCTCCAGCGTTTCCAGGCAATCGGTGGCAAAGCCCGGGCAGACCACGTCGATCTGCTTCACGCCGGATTCGGCCAGCGCCCACAGGCTGGGCTCGGCATACGGCTGCAGCCAGCGCTCGCGGCCGAAGCGCGACTGGTAACCCATCTGCCAGTCGTCCCTGCCCAGGCCCAGTGCGTGGGCGATGGCCTGCGCGCTTGCCTCGCAGCGCTGCGGATACGGGTCGCCCGCGTCGGCCAGGCGCTGCGGGATGCCATGGAAGGAGAACATCAGTTTCCGGCCGCGACCGTGCTGCTCCCAGTAGCGGCGGATCGATCCGGCCACGGCCTCGACCCAGCCAGGATCGACCGAGTAATCGCGCACCAGGCTGACGGTTACGCCTGGGTTGCGGCGCTGCCACGCATCGACGCGGTCTTCGACCGAGGCGGTGGTGGTGGTGGAGTACTGCGGGTACAGCGGCAGCACCACGATGCGGCGCGCGCCGTCGGCCGCCAGGCGGTCGAGTTCGCTGGCCAGCGCCGGTTCGCCGTAACGCATCGCGTGGCGCACTTTCAGCGTCGGCAAGAGGGCTTGCATGGCCTGCGCCAGCTGGCGTGTATGCACCATCAGCGGTGAGCCGTCGGGCAGCCAGACCTGGGCGTACTTGGCCGCCGAACGACTGCTGCGCAGCGGCAGGATCAGTCCGCGCAGCAGCGGCTGCCACAGCAGTGGCGGGATCGCGACCACGCGGCGGTCGGACAGGAATTCAGCCAGGTAACGGCGTACGGCGGGGGCCGTCGGCGTCTCGGGCGTGCCTAGGTTGACCGCCAGCACGGCGGTATCGGGTGCGTCGAGCATGGGCGGTATTGTCGCCGATCCGGCGCCGTGCCGGGATGCAGGGTTCGGATTGCAGGCATAGCGCGCATCAATGTGAGCAGGGAACGCTCATTGGGGATTCATGACAACGCTACTAATTTCAGTCACTTGCTATATCTTCCTATGGACTGACTTCTGGAGCCTGCCATGCGTCGCCCGATCCAAGCCCTGCTGATCGCCGCCAGCCTGCTGTCCAGCCAGGCCATGGCCGGACCGCAGGAAGACCAGCGTGCGCGCAATGCCGTGCGCGTGCTTGCTGAAATCCAGGAAATCCCCGAACAGGGCATTCCGGACAAACTGCTCGACGAAGGCCGCGCGGTCATCGTCATTCCCGACACGATCAAGGCCGGTCTGGTCATTGGTGGTCGTCGTGGCCACGGCCTGATGTCGGTGCGCATGCCCAACGGCGCCTGGTCCAATCCGGTGTTCGTGAAGCTGACCGGCGGCAGCATCGGCTTCCAGGCCGGCGTGCAGTCCTCGGACGTGGTGCTGGTGTTCCGCAACGACCGCAGCCTGGACAACCTGGTCAATGGCAAGTTCACGCTGGGCGCCGATGCCGGTGTCGCCGCCGGCCCGGTCGGCCGCAATGCCGCCGCTGCCACCGACGGCCAGCTGAAGGCCGAGATCTGGTCCTGGTCGCGCGCGCGCGGCCTGTTTGCCGGCGTCGCGCTGGATGGCGCGGTGCTGCAGATCGACGATGCTGCCAATCTGGACGCCTACGGCAGCAACACCACGCCGCGGATGATCTTCGAAGGCCGCGCCGCCGGTTCGCCGTCGATGGATGTGGTCGCCTTCCGCGATCGCCTGGAAGAGGCCACCTACGCGGCGCGCAACAACCGCAGCGGCAACGGCGGCAGCGCGCCGCGCCCGGCTGCCGCCCCGGCAGCTGCCCCGGCGCCTGTTCAGGCAGCACCGGCTGCGCCGGCTGAGGCCACCACCGCGCCGCTGCAGAACGTGCCGCAGACCCCGCCGCCGCAGCAGCAGGGCTTCCAGCCGGTGAATGACGGCGAGATCCGTACGGAAACGCTGGGCGGAAACTGACTTTCGTCACGCGCGCCGGCTGACAGCCGGTGCGCTATGCTCGACAGCCTGATCACTAACGTAACGAGCGTCTTTATGGGCAGTTTCAGCATCTGGCATTGGTTGGTCGTGCTGGCCATCGTCCTGCTGGTGTTCGGCACCAAGCGCCTGACCAGCGGCGCCAAGGACCTCGGTTCGGCGGTCAAGGAATTCAAGAAGGGTATGCGCGACGAGGACAAGCCGAACGCGCAGCTGGGCGATGAGTCGCGCAGCCAGGACGCCTCGCGCACCGCGCAGGACGAGCACGACCGTAACGCTCGCTGATCCGGAGCGGTTGCGGTGTTCGATATCGGCTTCAGCGAACTGCTGGTGATTGCAGTGGTCGCCCTGGTGGTGCTCGGTCCCGAGCGCCTGCCCAAGGCGGCCCGCTTCGCCGGCCTGTGGGTGCGTCGCGCCCGCAATCAATGGGATTCGGTGAAACAGGAACTGGAGCGCGAACTGCAGGCCGAGGACATCAAGCGGCAGATGCAGGATGTGCGCCAGGGCATGCAGGACACCGAGAACCAGCTGCGCGCCAGCGGTGAAGCGATCCGTCGCGAAGCCCAGCAGGCGCAGCAGCAGGGCGATGACCTGGTGCAGCAAGTCCGTGCACCGGCGCCCGCGGATCTGCCGCCGCACATGAGCGCCGCGCCCGATGCCGTTGAACCAGCGCAGGACGGTGGTGCCGCCGAGACGGTTTCGGCCACGCCCGCTGAAGCTGGTACGCCGCCGCCGGCGCAGAGCCCGGAGCGCCACCCATGAGTGAACAGGATTTCGGCGAGAGCTCGCTGGTAGAACACCTGGTGGAACTGCGCGGCCGGCTGGTGCGCGCATTGCTGGGCCTGGGCGTGGTGCTGCTGGCGCTGCTGCCGTTCACCCAGAAGCTCTACAACGCGCTGGCCGAACCGCTGGTCTCGCAGCTGCCGAACGGGCAGACGATGATCGCCACCAACCCGGCCGGTGCCTTCTTCGCACCGCTGAAGCTGACCTTCTTCGTCGCGTTGTTCGTGGCGGTACCGTGGCTGCTGTACCAGCTGTGGGCGTTCGTCGCGCCCGGTCTGTATGCACGCGAGAAGCGCCTGGCGGTGCCGCTGCTGGTGTCATCGGTGCTGCTGTTCTACACCGGTTGCGCCTTTGCGTATTTCCTGGTGCTGCCGGCGGTGTTCCACTTCCTCACCACCTTCAGCCCGGATGTGATCGCAATCACACCGGATGCGAATGCCTATCTGGACTTCGTGCTGGCGATCTTCTTCGCCTTTGGTGGCAGTTTCGAACTGCCGGTGGCGATGGTGATCCTGGTGCTGCTGGGCTGGGTGACGCCGCAGCAGTTCAAGGAAGGCCGCGGCTACGCGATCGTCGGCATCTTCGTGCTGGCGGCGGTGCTGACCCCGCCGGACGTGGTATCGCAGCTGATGCTGGCGATTCCGATGTGCCTGCTGTACGAGCTGGGTATCCACGCCGCACGCTGGCTGGTGCCGTCGTCGGTAGTGAAGAAGCCCGCCGCCTGAAAGACAAAAAGGGGACGGAGGGGATTAAGTCGTTTTTGCCTTTAACGACTTAATCCCCTCCGTCCCCTTTTCTATCCACGCATGGCGTGGATCTACCTGCGTTCTGGTCAGGCGTGGAACACGTCGCTGGAGGTCGGCGTGGTCGGGATCGGCGGCGCCGCGCGGCTGCCGCGGTGCACGAACATCTGCTTCCACGCGGCGTAGACCGCGCCGACATACAGCGGCATCAGCACCGTGGTCAGCACCAGCTGGGCGATGAAGGCGGCGGCCAGCGGGCCGCCGATCAGCATCGCGATCTGGATCACGATCACGAACAGGATGTACATGCAGAACGCGGCGATCAGGCCGAGCGCGGCGAACACGATCATCGCGCCGATGTTCTCGATGCAGCCCTGCAGGCTCAGGCGCAGCGCGTGCATGCCGCTCTGCTTGTCGAACACCACCAGTGCCGGCTGGGTGAACATCGCCAGCGACAGCGCGACCGCACTCAGGAACACCAGCAGCATCCACAGCGCGATGCGCTTGGCCGGCAGGTTGGCGACCAGCGCGGCCGCGTCATCCGGCTTGATCTGCTGGCCACTGCGGCTGATCTCTTCCATCTTGGTCATGACCTCGCTGAAGGCGGTGAAGCCCTCGCGGCCGATCATCAGGAACAGCAGCGCGCCCAGCAGCAGCACCGCCAGCACCTGGATCGCCAGCGGCACCAGCAGGTGGCTGACGCGGTGGTCGCGGATCGGCTGCAGCAGGTGCGAGGCCAGGCCCGGGCGGCCTTCATCGATCTCGCCCACGGCATACAGCATGCCGCCGAACATGATCGGCGAAATGGCCAGCGTCATAAGCTGCACGGCCATGCCGGCGGCGCCGGGAATCAGCGTCGACAACAAGGTGACCACCCAGCTCACTAGCAGCCAGGTCAGGCCGATCCGGGCCAGCTGCAGCGGCGCACGCCGGTACAGGGAGAACGTATCCAGCAACCACTGGGCGCCCGCCGAAGCCGGCAGCTTGCGAATCTCTTTCATGGACATCCGGGAAGGACAGGAGGGGGCCGGGCGGCTGCCCGTGCCGCCGATTATCCCTGTTTTGCCACCGGCTGGGCTGAAGACAGCCGTGCCTGGCGGACGAAGCGCCGCAACAGCTGGCGGGCCAGCGGCGCGGCGCTGACCGCGCGCTCGATGCTGCGGGCGCAGCCGCCGTGGCGGCCGATGCAGTCGGCGCGGGCACGCACGTAGCCACGCATGTGGTGGGTGGCGAACTCCGGATGGAACTGCACGCCCCAGGCCTGGCGGCCCCAGCGGAAGGCATGGCAGCCATCCAGCGGTGAACGGGCCAGCACCTCGGCACCATCGGGCGCGCGCAGCACGGTCTGCAGATGGGTGGCATGGGCGGCAAAGTGCTGCGGCAGGCCCTGGAACAGCGGGTCCTGCGCGGCCTGCGGCTGCAGTTCCAGTTCGATCGTGCCGGACTCGCGGCCGGCCGGGTTGTAGGCCACCTCGCCACCCAGCGCATGTGCCAGCAGCTGGTGGCCGTAGCAGATGCCGAATACCGGCAGGTCGTCGTGGGCGGTCTGGCGCAGCCACGCGGCGCTGCGCTCGCTCCAGTCGGCATGGTCGGTGACGAAGGCGGCCGAGCCGGTCACCAGCACGCCGGCGAAGGCATGAGGGTCGGGCAGGGCGCCACCGTGCTCGACATCGACCACCACCGTCTCGTGTTCTTCCAGCCCGGCGGCGACGCGGATCCAGTGCGGAAAGCGCCCGTAGCGGCGCAATGACGGCACCGGTCGGCCGGTTTCAAGGATCAGGAACGGGGCTGGGTTCATCCGGGGGCGGCAGCACTGACAGGACTTCCTCGATTGTAGTCAGCCCCTGCGCCACCTTTTCAAGCCCGGCCTGGCGCAGGGTTCGCAGCCCTTCAGCCCGCGCGGCACGGGTGAAACCGGCCAGGTCCATGTCGGCGCGGATCTGCCCGCGCAGCCGCGAACCCAATGGCAGCAACTCATACAGGCCGATGCGGCCGAGGAATCCGGTGCGCCGGCATTCCAGGCAACCGACCGGCCGACAGGGCGTGGCGGCATCTGGATATGCAGCATGGCTATCAGCCAGCACCGCCCAATCGGCCGCGCCGAGGCTGTGCGGCTGCTTGCAGTGCGGGCACAGCGTGCGCACCAGGCGCTGGGCGAGGATGCCGTTGAGGGTGCTGGCCAGCAGGTAATGCGGCACGCCCAGGTCGAGCAGGCGGGTGACCGCCGAGGGCGCGTCGTTGGTATGCAGGGTGGACAGCACCAGGTGGCCGGTCAGCGAGGCCTGCACCGCCATCTGTGCGGTCTCCAGGTCGCGGATCTCGCCGATCATGATGATGTCCGGGTCCTGCCGCAGCAGGGTGCGCACGCCGCTGGCGAAGTCCAGGTCGATGTTGGCCTGCACCTGCATCTGGTTGAACTCCGGCGCGATCATCTCGATCGGGTCCTCCACCGTGCACACGTTCACGTCCGGCGTGGCCAGCCGCTTCAGCGTGGAATACAGGGTGGTGGTCTTGCCCGAGCCGGTCGGGCCGGTGACCAGCACGATGCCGTGCGGCCGCTCGACCAGCGCATTCCAGCCGGCGGCCTCCTGCGGGCTGAAACCGAGCTGGTCGATGCTCTTGAACGCAGCATCCGGGTCGAAGATGCGCATCACGCACTTCTCGCCGAAGGCGGTGGGCATGGTCGACAGGCGCATCTCGACCTCGCGGCCACCCGGCGAACGGGTCTTGATGCGTCCATCCTGCGGGCGCCGCCGCTCGGCCAGGTCCATGCGGCCGAGCACCTTGATACGGCTGACCACCGCGGTCATCACCGCTGGCGGCACCTCGAACACCTTGTGCAGCACGCCGTCGATGCGGAAGCGCATGCGGCCCATCTCGCGACGCGGCTCCAGATGGATGTCCGAGGCGCGCTGTTCGTAGGCGTACTGCAGCAGCCAGTCGACGATGTGCACGATGTGCTGGTCGTCGGCATTGACGTCGCCGGTGCGGCCCAGCTCGACCAGCTGCTCGAAGCTGGGCAGCGTGGTGCTGGCCTCGCCGCGCACGTCGCTGCGGGCACCGCGCACCGAACGCGTCACCCCGTAGAACTCCATGGTGTAGCGGTGCAGGTCCAGCGGGTTGACCACCGCCAGTTCGATGCGGCGGCGGGTCAGGTGCTGCAGGTCGCGGCGCCATTCCTGCACCAGCGGCTCGCTGGTGGCCACCAGCACGCGCTCGGCGTCCACCGCCAGCGGCAGGAAGCGGTGGCGGCGGGCGTAGGCGTGGGAGACCAGCGCGGTGACCGCGGCGACGTCGACCCGGGTCGGGTCGATGCGCAGGTAGCGGCTGCCGGTGCGCTGCGCCAGCCACTCGGTCAGCCGTTCAAGGGTCAGCTCGCCACCGCCGTTGGCGGCCAGCTTGAGGTTGGACAGCAGCACCAGCGGGTGCACTTCACTGGCATTGCGCGCGCCCTGCGCGGAAAACCGCATGCGCTCGCGGTCCTGCTCGGCCACCAGGTCATCGGCGACCAGAGCCGCGGCAATCTGCTCGAAATGCAGCCGTCCCCAAGGCAGCGGGACGCCGCCCGCCTCGCCGGGCGTGCCTGCCGGCAGCCGATGTTCCATCTGCCTGCTCCTCCCGGGTACGGAATGCCCCGCAGGTCGGCCGTTATACTAGCGCACCCCCTTGCCGGCCAAGACTCGTACGCATGTCCGCGACCCCGACCGTTCCGATCACCTTCCAGGGCCTGATCCAGACCCTGAACCAGTTCTGGGCCCAGCAGGGCTGCGTGCTCATCCAGCCGCTCGACCTGGAGGTGGGCGCCGGTACCTTCCACCCGGCCACCTTCCTGCGTGCGATCAGTCCGGAAAGCTGGAATGCGGCCTACGTGCAGCCGTCGCGGCGCCCGACCGATGGCCGTTACGGTGAGAACCCGAACCGCCTGCAGCGCTACTACCAGTACCAGGTGGCGATGAAGCCGGCGCCGGACAACATCCAGCAGCTGTACCTGGATTCGCTGAAGGCACTGGGCATCGATCCGCTGGTGCACGACCTGCGCTTCGTCGAGGACAACTGGGAATCGCCGACCCTGGGCGCGTGGGGCCTGGGCTGGGAAGTCTGGCTCAACGGCATGGAAGTGACCCAGTTCACCTACTTCCAGCAGGCCGGTGGCCTGGAATGCCGCCCGGTGCTGGGCGAGATCACCTATGGTCTCGAGCGCCTGTGCATGTACCTGCAGAACTGCGACAACGTCTACGACCTGGTCTGGACCTACGGCCCGGACGGCCAGCCGGTGACCTACGGCGACGTCTACCACCAGAACGAGGTGGAGCAGAGCACCTACAACTTCGAATACGCCGACGTGGAAGAAATGTTCCACCGTTTCGACGCCTGCGAGCGCGAAGCGCAGAAGCTGGTGGAAGTAGGCCTGCCGCTGCCGGCCTACGAGCAGGTGATGAAGGCCAGCCACACCTTCAACCTGCTCGATGCGCGCCGCGCGATCAGCGTGACCGAGCGCCAGCGCTACATCCTGCGGGTGCGCGCACTGGCCCAGGCGGTGGCCAAGGCGTATTACGAACAGCGCGAGAAGCTGGGCTTCCCGGGCGCGAAGAAGGCCTGAAGGCCGCGCTCTCCCCCTTACTCCGGGGCGCCGGACGCGTCGCGCGCTGCGCCCCCACCACAGGATTGAAACGATGAGCCAACTGTCCCCCCTGCTGATTGAACTGGGCACCGAAGAGTTGCCGGTCAAGGCGCTGCCGGGCTTGGCCCAGGCCTTCTTTGACGGTGTTGTCGAAGGCCTGCGCAAGCGTGGCATCGCGCTGGAACTGGGCGATGCGCGCCCGCTGTCCACCCCGCGCCGCCTGGCCGTGCTGCTGCCGGGCGTCGGCCTGGAACAGCCGGAACAGCACAGCGAAGTGCTGGGCCCGTACCTGAACATCGCGCTGGACGCCGAAGGCCAGCCGACCAAGGCCCTGCAGGGCTTCGCCGCCAAGGCCGGGATCGACTGGACCGCGCTGGAGAAGACCACCGACAACAAGGGTGAGCGCTTCGTGCACCGCGCAGTGACCCCGGGCGCGAGCACCGCCAGCCTGCTGCCGGAGATCCTGCGCGAGGCGATCGCGGCGATGCCGATTCCCAAGCCGATGCGCTGGGGCGATCACGCCTGGGGTTTCGCGCGCCCGGCGCACTGGCTGGTGCTGTTGCACGGCGCCAACGTGGTCGAAGCCGAACTGTTCGGCCTGCAGGCTGGCCGCGTCAGCCGTGGCCACCGCTTCCACCACGACCAGACCGTGTCGCTGGCGCAGCCGCACGACTACGTTGAAGCCCTGCGCGCTGCGTTCGTGCTGGTCGATCCGAGCGAGCGCCGTGCGCGCATCGTCGCCGAGGTCGAGGCCGCTGCGGCCAAGGCCGGTGGCAGCGCCCGCATCACCGACGACAACCTGGAGCAGGTCGTGAACCTGGTCGAGTGGCCGTCGGCGGTGCTGTGCAGCTTCGAGCGCGCGTTCCTGGCGGTGCCGCAGGAAGCGCTGATCGAGACGATGGAGATCAACCAGAAGTTCTTCCCGGTGCTGGATGCGGCCGGCACGCTGACCGAGAAGTTCATCGGCATTGCCAACATCGAGTCGAAGAACGTGGCCGAAGTGGCCAAGGGCTACGAGCGGGTGATCCGCCCGCGCTTCGCCGATGCCAAGTTCTTCTTCGACGAGGATCTGAAGCAGGGCCTGGTGTCGATGGGTGAGGGCCTGAAGACGGTGACCTACCAGGCCAAGCTGGGCAGCGTGGCCGACAAGGTGGCGCGCGTGGCCGCACTGGCCGAAGTGATCGCAGCCCAGGTCGGTGCCGATCCGGCGCAGGCCAAGCGGGCTGCCGAGCTGGCCAAGAACGACCTGCAGTCGCGCATGGTCAACGAATTCCCGGAACTGCAGGGCATCGCCGGCCGCCACTACGCCGTGGCAGGTGGTGAATCGGCCGAGGTTGCGCTGGCCATCGACGAGGCCTACCAGCCGCGCTTCGGTGGTGATGACATCGCGCTGTCGCCGCTGGGCAAGGTGCTGGCCATCGCCGAACGCGTGGATACGCTGGCCGGTGGTTTTGCTGCAGGCCTGAAGCCGACCGGGAACAAGGACCCGTTCGCCCTGCGCCGCAACGCGCTGGGCCTGGCCCGCACGATCATCGAAAGCGGCTTCGAGCTGGACCTGCGCGCGCTGCTGGCCAGCGCCAACGGCGGCCTGGCGGCGCGCAACGTGCAGGCCGACGTCGGCGAGCTGTACGACTTCATCCTCGACCGCCTGAAGGGCTACTACGGCGACAAGGGCGTGCCGGCTTCACACTTCAACGCTGTGGCCGAGCTGAAACCGGCCTCGCTGTACGACTTCGACCGCCGCTTGGATGCGATCGGCATCTTTGCGACGCTGCCGGAAGCCGAAGCGCTGGCCGCGGCCAACAAGCGCATCCGCAACATCCTGCGCAAGGCCGAGGGCGAGATTCCGGCGCAGATCGACGCGGCACTGCTGCAGGAAGATGCCGAGCGCGCGCTGGCCGAAGCGGTCACCGCCGCCATCGATGACACCGGCGCCAGCCTGCACCAGAAGGACTATGTGGCGGTGCTGGCACGCCTGGCGCGCCTGCGTCCGCAGGTCGACGCGTTCTTCGATGGCGTGATGGTCAACGCGGAAGATCCGGCACTGCGTGGCAACCGCCTGGCGCTGCTGACGATGCTGGGCGAGCGCCTGGGCAAGGTGGCGGCGATCGAGCATCTGTCGAGCTGACGCCCGTATCGGTAGTGCCGGCCTCTGGCCGGCATTGCCCCGGATCTGTGAGTTGCCGGCCAGCGGCCGGCACTACCGGAACATCGCCGGCGGATGTCCATCGGGATCATCGCCGTTGCCGCACGCGACGTCGGCATCCTCGCGTGCGATCCCGATGATCGCCACAAAGGCGCGTATTTTGACCGCCACTTAACAACCGATCTCCAACGACGTGATGCATTTCGCATCGTCACCTCCGGTCGGTATGCTGTGCCGCATGCAGCCAAAGAAATACGCCCTGCCGCTGATGGTCCTGTCGCTGGCCGCCACCTCCGTGGCCCACGCGCGCGGCACCATCGACAAGGTGGACATCAAGGGATTGGACAAGGGCGACGACGCCGCAATCATCGAAAACATCCAGGAATCGCTGTCGCTGTTCGACACGATCGGCAAGGAGCAGGGTGAATCGCGCCTGGAGTACCTGCTGTCGCAGGCCGAGCGGCAGACCCGCCAGGCGCTGGAACCGTTCGGGTACTACAACCCGGTGATCAAGGTCGAGGCGCCGCGCCAGGATGAGCACGTGCGCGTGCTCATCCATGTCGACAAGGGGGCCCCGGTGACCGTGCGCCGCGAGCACATCGACATCACCGGCCCGGCGATGTACGACCAGTACCTGCAGGACGACCTGGCCGCATTCAAGCCCCGCAAGGGCCAGCGCTTCGAGCACACCCAGTACGAAGCCAGCAAGATCACCATCACCCGGCGCCTGGCCGAGCGTGGCTACTTCGATGCCGACTACACCCAGCGCCAGGTGCAGATCACCCGCGCCGACAACGCGGCCGACATCGACCTGACCTGGGACAGCGGCCGCCGCTACAACATGGGCCCGGTGCGCTTCCAGCAGGACTACTTCGTCGACAAGCTGTTCGACCCGCTGGTGTACTGGGAGCAGGGCAGCTACTACCACGAGGGCAAGCTGGACCGGCTGCGCGAGTCGCTGACCAAGCTGGACTACTTCAGCGTGATCGACATCCAGCCGCGCCCGGACCAGGCCGACGAAAACGGCGAAGTGCCGGTGGACGTGAAGCTGACGCGCGCCAAGCGCACCATCTACACCGCGGGCCTGAGCTACGGCAGCGAGAGTGGCCCGGGTGTGCGTGGTGGCATCGAGCGGCGGTTCCTGAACAACCGCGGCCACAAGATGAACACGCAGCTGGACTATGCGCAGAAGCGCAAGAGCCTGATCACCAGCTACCGCATTCCAGCCTTCAACTGGCTTGATGGCTGGTACACCTTCGCTGCCAGCGCCTACGACGAGCAGACCGACTACATCGACCTGCGCAACTTCAAGCTGATCGCCAGCCGCAGCGGCGAGATCAACGAACACTGGACCGCGATCGCCTCGATCAACGCGCTGCGCGAGCGCTGGCGCTATGCCTCGGGCACCGAATTCACCGACGCGGTCTACAACACCTCGACGCTGGTCTACCCGCAGCTGGTCGCCGACTACGTCGACGTCGATGACGAGCTGTTCCCGCGCAAGGGCGTCAGCGGTACGGCAACGATGCGCGCCGGTGTGGAAGGTGCGGGTTCGGACACCAGCTTCGTGCAGGCCAATGCCGTGCTGCGCTGGTACATCCCGGTGGGCGATAGCAATCGCCTGATCCTGCGCGGCGAGGGTGGCACCACCTGGACCAGCGACCTGGTGGCGATGCCGCCGAGCCTGCGCTACTTCGCCGGTGGTGACCGCAGCATCCGCGGCTACGCCTACCGTGAGGTTGGCCCGCGTACGCCGAAGCCGGACAAGTATGCGCTGGGTGCCAAGAACCTGGTGATCGGCTCGGCCGAGTACGAGCACTACTTCAACGGTGGCCCCTGGGGTGCGGCGGTGTTCGTCGATACCGGCAGTGCCTTTGACAACACCATCGACCTGCATACCGGCGTCGGCTTCGGCGTGCGCTGGAAATCGCCGGTGGGCCCGGTGCGGGTGGATATCGCGCACGGCCTGAACAACCCGGATTCGCAGTTCCAGCTGTACCTCAACATCGGAGCGGACCTGTGAGTGCCCCCGCACCGAATCCGAACAGGCCGCCGCGCGTGCGTTTCTACCGGCGCCGCCGCTTCTGGGCCTGGTCCGGCGTGGGCGTGCTGGGCCTGGTGCTGCTGGCCCTGCTGGCGGTGTACTGGCTGCTGCAGACCGTGGCCGGCCGTGACGTACTGCTGGCCCAGGTGGTGGCGCGCCTCCCGGTGGGTGCCAGCTTCACCTGGGACAAGGTGGACGGCCCGGTGGCAGGGCCGCTGACCCTGTACAACGTCGACTTCCGTTACAACGACATCCATTTCCACGCCGAGCGCGCCTACCTGGAGCCGGACCTGCGTCCGCTGCTGGGCCGCAAGCTGCTGCTGGACAAGCTGGAGCTGAGCAACGCGACGTTGAACCTGGCCAAGAGCGATGAGCCGTTCAAGCTGCCGTCGTGGCCCGATTCGCTGCCGCAGATCGAGATGCCGCTGGCGATCCAGGCCGACGCCATTGCCATCGACGGCTTCCGCATCAGCCAGGCCAACGAGCCGGTGATCGACATCAGTCGCGTGCGTGGTGGCATCGAGATCGCCAATGGCGAGTTCCAGGCACGCAGGCTGGCGGTGGACAGCGACATGGGCAACTTCACCGCCCAGGGTCGCTACATCCCGGCCAAGGACTACGACACCGACGTGACCGTCACTGCCGTGCTGCCGGCACCGCGTGGGCGCACGGCCGCCACGGTGGGCCTGGTCGCCCGCGGAGACCTGTCGCACATGGAAGTGGCCGTAGCCGGGCGCGCGCCGAAGCCACTGCACGCGATGCTGGTGTTCGATGGCCGCACCGACCCGACCTGGAACGCCAGCGTGCGCAGCGACGAGCTGGATCTGGCGCTGCTGTCGCCAGCATTGGCGAGCTCGGCGATCGCGCCGTTGTCGCTGGACTTCACCGCCGCCGGCAAGGGCGGCAATGCCAACCTGCGTGGCAAGGTAAAGCAGGGCGATCAGGAACTGGAACTGGCACCGTCGGTGGTGTCATTGCAGGACCAGGTGCTGAAGGTCTCACCGCTGCTGGTGAAGGGCCTTGGCGGTGAGGCGCGGCTGGAAGGTACCGCCGATTTCAGTCAGGAAGACCAGCAGAAGCTCAACTTCTCGGTGGTCGCGCGTGACCTGACCTGGGTGCCGGCACCGGACCCGAACACCGCCGGCAGCGCACCGGTGCCGGTCACCCTGAAGGAAGCACGCTTCGGCCTGGCCGGTACCCTGAAGGCCTGGGCGGCGATCGGCCGCGCCGATGTCGAACGCGAAAAGCAGAAGGCCCAGCTGCGCTTCGACGTACGCGGCAACGACCAGGCCGCGTCGATCCACCAGTTGCAGGCGCAGACGCCGGGTGGACAGCTGCAGGTGGAAGGCCAGGTGGCGTGGGCACCGCAGCTGGACTGGGATGCCAAGGCCACGCTGAAGGACTTCGACCCTGGCTACTTCGTGCCGGGCTGGAACGGCCGGCTGTCCGGCAACCTGGCTTCGAAGGGACGGCAACTGCCGCCGCCGGCAAACGCACCGCCGGGTACCACCGGCACACTGGAAGCCACGGTCGATCTGCCGTCGCTGAAGGGCGTGCTGCGCCAGCGCAATCTCGATGCGCAGGGCAAGTTCGCGCTGCAGGGCGCGCAGGGCCAGGGCGACCTGAAGCTGTCGCTGGGCAGCAGCCGGGTGACCGCGTCGGGCAAGGTCGGCGACCGCCTCGATATCGATGCGCGTTTCGAACCGCTGCAGCTGAGCGATCTGCTGCCGGGCGCCGATGGTGGCCTGCGTGGCCAGGTACAGGTGAAGGGCCCGCGCGACGCGCCGGAGATCACCGCCGACCTGGTCGGCAACAACCTCAACTGGGACGGCTACGGCGCCGAAAGCGTGAGCATCAAGGGCCGCCTGCCGTGGCGCGGCGACAGCGGCACGCTGGCGATCCAGGGCCAGCAGGTCAACGCGGGCATGCTGCTGGAGCGCTTGAACGTGGATGCGCAGGGCAGTGTCTCCAACCTGCGCCTGGCTGCGCAGACCCGCAACGAGATGGGGGCGATCGAGCTGCAGGGCAGCGTGCGCCAGCAGGGCACGCAGTGGCGCGGCGAGCTGGCCTCGCTGCGCATCGCACCGGTGAAGGGTGATGCGTGGTCGCTGCGTGCACCGGCGGCGTTCGCGATCAACGGCAGCACCTACACGCTGTCCGAAGCCTGCCTCGCCGCCGCCAGCAGCGGCGCGCTGTGCGCACAGGCCAACTGGCCGCGCGAAGGCCTGGTGGTGCGCAGCGACGCGCTGCCACTGGCGCTGGTGCAGCCGTGGTTGCCGCCGCAGTCCGGCCGCCGCATCTACCTTCGCGGCGATGTCAGCCTGGACGCGCACATCCGCCCGCGCGGCAACGCCTGGGAAGGCCATGTGGAAGTGCGCTCGAAGGAAGGCGGCGTGCGCCTGGGCGAGAACCGCAACACTGTGGGCGATACCACCCGCGGCGAGCTGGTGCGCTATGACCAGTTCTCGCTGAAGCTCGACATGACCCCGGCCAGCATCAAGGGCTACCTGGGCATGGGCTTCCAGGGCAATGGCTTCGTCGACGCGAAGATGCAGACCGGCTGGGAAGCCAGTGCACCACTGAACGGTGAGCTCTATCTGAACATGTCGCGGCTGTACTGGCTGGAGCTGTTCTCGCCGGACATCGTGCGACCGACCGGCCTGATCGAAGGCCACGTCAGCCTGCGCGGGACGCGAGGCCAGCCGTCGCTGGGCGGTGACGCACAGCTGAGCAACTTCAAGGGCGAATTCCCGGCGCTGGGCCTAACCTTCGACCAGGGCAAGGGCAGCTTCGTGGCCCAGCCCGATGGTTCGGCCAAGATCACCGCGCAGGCCAACTCGGGCCAGGGCACGCTGTATGTGGACGGTGGCCTGTCGTGGTTCGGCGATGCGCAGCCGCTGCAGCTGAAGATCCATGGCGAGAACGTGCTGCTGTCCAACACCAGCGAACTGCGCATCGTCGCCAACCCCAACCTCGACTTCACCCTGGCCAAGGCGGCGATGGAGCTGCGCGGCACCGTGCACGTGCCCGAGGCCGACATCGATCTGGAACGCTTGGACCGCGGCACCTCGGTGTCCGAAGACGTGGTGGTGCTCGACCCGGCCGATCCGGAAGAGTCGCGCACCTCGCCGCTGGACATGGACCTGACGGTCAGCCTGGGCGACAAGGTGAAGATGACCGGGTTCGGCCTGAAGGGCGCGCTGACCGGCAAGATGCAGGTCTGGGCCAAGCCCGGCCGCGAAATGACCGCCAATGGCGGCCTGGAAGTGAGCGGCCGCTACAAGGCGTATGGGCAGGACCTGACCATCACCCGTGGCAACCTCAACTGGAACTACAACGCAGTGTCCGACCCGCGCATCAACATCCGCGCCGAGCGCCGCATCGGTGATGTCACCGCCGGCATCGACGTGACCGGGCGTGCCCAGCAACCGCGTGCCGACGTGTGGTCCGATCCGGCGATGTCGCAGTCCGAGGCACTGGCCTATCTGGTGCTGGGACGCAGCCTGACCGGCGCCAGCAGCGACCAGGCGCAGCAGGTCAACGCTGCCTCGGCGGCGCTCTCAGCTGGCAGTGGCCTGCTCGCCTCGCAGCTGGGTGCCAAGCTGGGCCTGGATGATGCAGGCGTGAGCCAGTCGCGCGCGCTGGGTGGTTCGGTGATCGGCGTCGGCAAGTACATCTCGCCCAAGCTTTACGTGGGTTACGGCGTGTCGCTGGTGGGCGCCGGTTCGGTGATCACGCTGAAGTACCTGCTGCGCCGCGGGTTTGATGTGGAAGTGGAATCGAGCACGGTGGAAAACCGTGGTTCGATCAACTGGCGGCGGGAGAAATGACCGGGTCGGGGGCGGCGCCCTTTCGTTGAAAGGGTCCGACCCCCGGCTTCTTCAGCTGCGGCGCAGCCGCTGGCGGTGCCCGGACAGGTCCATGCTCCACAGCAGCAGCGCACCCAGCAGCGCCGGCAGCACGCTGAGCACGGACAGCATCATCAGGAATGACACTGGCAATTCCATGCGGACGGGCTTGCCCCGGCGCAGCTGGTAGCGGATCCATGCCGTGGCCAGCACGGTCCAGGCCAGCAGCCAGCACAGCGGTGCCAACCACAGCGAAGGCGAGGGCACCCACAGGTACACGGCGGTACCGACCACTGCGATGGCTGCGCAGGCGACCGGCAGGGCCAGCCAACGCAGCCGGGAAGGCGGCACGGACGGGTCTTCAGGGGCGCTCTGCCAGACGAACAGATGACGCAGGCCAATGGCCAGCAGCGTGCCGAGCAGTGGCGCCAGCGCTGCCGTGCCCAGCACGATCGCCCTGCGCTGCTCTTCCGACTGGTAGGGCAGCAGCGTGTTGGCGATCTGGGTGGTGGCCAACGCGATGAAGGCCATCAACGTCAGCGCCACGCTTGCCAGCAGTGCACGCAGCAATGACAACTGTGCCGCGGTGAGGCGGGTGACATCGCTGGCGCCGGCCCAGAAGCGGGCTTGGCCCGCATCGATGCCGGGCGGCAGAGGACGGTCCTCCTGGCAGCCCAGTACGTCCATCAACGCTGCGGCCTGGCGCGGCACGCGCAGCGGCAGCGCGGACATCAGGTTGCGCAGGTGCGAACGCGGTTCGCGCAGCTGCTGAAGGCGGCTGGCAGCGTCATCGTGGCTGGTCCAGCGTCCGCCACGCGCCTCCATCTGCTGGGCCAGCAGATCGGTCTGCGCGGGCAGTTGCAGCCAGTCCTGCCAGGCGTGTTCGGCCAGCTCGCGCAGTTCGCCTGGTGCCAGGCCGCAGCCCGCGTCGTCCCAGCCGAAGGCCTGGTAAAGCGCCGCGGCTTCGGACAGGTTCATGGGCGCCTGCCGCGCGCGCAGCGCCTGCAGCACCCTAGCACTGGCTTCAGCGCGCTCGTTCAGGGACCACTGGCTGCGCAGACCCTGCAGGTACACCGCGAAAGGTTGCGGGTCGGTGGATTTGGCGCGCTGCAGCAGGTCCATCCAGTTGCTCATGGGTTTGCCTCGTGTGGGGGCTGCAGGCTTGAACGATCACTGTCTGCATTGCCGGGGGAGCTGGAAAATGCCCCGCGGAGGATTGCGATGGCGGCCAGCAGGGCGCACGTCAGAAGCAGTGCCAAAGCGACCGTTCGCCGCGTGAAGCGTCTGCGTGACGGCACGGAATGGTGCAGGGCGTCGCATGCGGCCGCCCAGAACATGACCTGCCTGCGCTGCAATGGCGGTGGGAGCGCCACGTGCGCCATCACAGGCACGCCGACAAGGTAATGCAGCGTTTCACGCATTTCGTGCCGCGTGCGCGCGGACAGCGCCTGGATGCGCGCGCGCAGTGGGTGCCAGGGGCCACTGAGCCGGGCGACACGGGTGCGGGCCTGCACCACCGAAACCGGCGCATTCTCAAGATGCATGTAACGGGCGAGCGCGGTCTCGTTGCCTGGCACCAGCAACCAGCACAGGTGCATGCTGTGGCCGAGGGCGGCCATGTCGTAGCACTCGCGGATACTGTCCCGGTCATACCACTGGAAGCGGTCGGCCAGCTGCTCGAAGTTCGCTTGCGGGAACGGCGTAGTGCCCTTCATCAGCCGTTGCCAGGTTGCCAGGTTCACCGCGCCAGCATCCGCAGGGGGCTGCAGTTCCGGGGACTGCTGCAGCCAGGCTGCGAAGTCTGCCGGATCGCGTTGCTGACCGTTGCGGACGATGCGGTCGGCAAGCGCCTCGGCGGCAGATGGCCCTGTCGAATGCGTGGTGCCCAGATCGATTCCTGCGATCATCGGTCCTTCCCTAGTATCCGTGCCTGATTCTAGCCAGCATCGGTGCCCCCAACCATCAGCCGTTGCCCCATCCGGCCCCAGCGGCTATGGTCCCGGGCTGTTCTGTCGTACCGGATTGCCTCATGTCACCACGCAAAGCCCTTCCCACCGCCCTGGCCCTGGGCCTGACCCTCGCCGCCGGTGCCCACGCCGATGAAGGCATGTGGATGCCGACGCAGCTGCCGGAGCTGGCCAAGCCGCTGCACGCCGCAGGCTTCAAGGGCAATCCGGCCGACCTGGCCAATGTCACCGCGCCGCCGCTGAGCGCCGTGGTGCGCGCCGGTGGTGGTACCGGTTCGTTCGTGTCCGCCGACGGCCTGCTGCTGACCAACCACCACGTGGCGATGGGCGTGATCCAGTACAACAGCTCGCCCGAGCACGACCTGATCACTGGTGGCTTCATCGCCAACGGCCGTGCCGACGAGCGCCCGGCCAACCCGGACTTCCGCGTGCTGGTCACCGTCGGCTTCGACAAGGTGACCGACCAGGTGCTGGCGCAGGCCCGTGGCAAGACCGGCCGCGCCTACTTCGATGCGGTGGATGCGGCCAGCAAGCAGATCGTGGCTGAGTGCGAGAAGGACGGCAGCGTGCGCTGCTCGGTGGCCAACATGTACTACGGCACCGATTTCTATCGCATCGCCCAGCTGGAACTGAGCGACGTGCGCCTGGTGTACGCGCCGCCGCGCGCGATCGGCAACTACGGCGACGAGATCGACAACTTCATGTGGCCGCGCCACACCGGCGACTTCACCCTGCTGCGCGCCTATGTCGGCAAGGACGGCAAGCCGGCCGCCTACAGCAAGGACAACGTGCCCTACCAGGCACCGGCGCACCTGAAGATGTCGGTGGAAGGCCCGAAGGAAGGCGACTACGCGATGCTGGCCGGTTACCCGGGCATCACCTATCGCCACCGCACCGCGGCCGAATTCGCCGGCCAGATCGATGCCGTGCTGCCGCGCCGCGTGTCGGTGTTCCAGCAAATGATCGACACCATCGAGGCCGCCACCGCCAAGGACGCGCAGGCGCGTACCCGCTATGCCTCGCAGCTGCAGTCGCTGAAGAACAACCGCAAGCGCGCCGCTGGCGAACTGGAAGGCCTGCTGCGCAGCGACGCCAAGGCCCAGCGTGCCGCCGACGAGACCGCGATGCTGGCCGCGACCGACCGCAAGTACCAGGGCGACATCAAGGCGTTGCTGGCCAACCTGTCGCAGGGCGCGGCGGTGGGCGAGCGTGACCTGCTGCTGGACCAGATCGCCGCGCAGAGCCAGCTGCTGCGCTCTGCGCTGCTGCTGGAGCGCCTGCGCATCGAATCGGCCAAGCCTGACGCGCAGCGCGAGAGCGGTTACCAGCAGCGCGACCAGGCGATGATCGAAGGCGTGCTCAAGCAGGTCCAGCGCCGCTACGCGCCGGAGGTCGAGAAGGCCCTGCTGACCACCCTGCTGACCCGCTACCAGCAGCTGCCGGACGCGCAGCGCGTGGCCGAGTTCGACGCGGCCTTCGGCCGCACCCCGCAGCAGCTGGCCACGGCGCTGGACACCCTGTACGCCGGAACCCAGCTGGGCGATGAGGCGCAGCGCCTGTCGCGCTTTGCCGCCGCACGCGAAGGCAAGGCCCTGGCCGCCGATCCGCTGATCGCCGTGGCCGGCCCGCTGGTGGCCGCGCAGCTGCGCATCGAGAACGAGAGCAAGACCCGCGAAGGCGAGCAGCTGCGCCTGCGCCCGGCGTACATGCAGGCGCTGTTCGCCTGGCGCGCCAAGCAGGGCCGCGCCGTGTACCCGGATGCCAACCGCACCCTGCGCATCAGCTACGGCAAGGTCGAGGCGCTGCACCCGCGCGACGGCGTGACCTACTCGCCGGTGACCACCGTGGCCGGCATTGTCGAGAAGAACACCAACGCCTACCCGTTCGATGCGCCCAAGCCGCTGCTGGCCGCGATTGCCAAGGGTGACTTCGGCAGCACCGCCGACCCGGCGCTGAAGACCCAGACGGTCAACTTCCTGACCAACCTGGATACCACCGGCGGCAACTCCGGCTCGCCGGTGCTCAACGCCAAGGGCGAACTGATCGGCCTGAACTTCGACAGCAACTGGGAATCGGTCAGTGCCAGCTGGTGGTTCGACCCGCGCTACAAGCGTGCCGTGCACGTGGACATGCGCTACCTGCGCTGGCTGCTGGCCAAGGTCTACCCGGCACCCGAGCTGCTGAAGGAAATGGGCGTACCGGCCCAGTAAACCGGTACCTGGCAGGCGCCCACCGCTTCCTGGTGGGTGCCCATTGATTCCCGGTAGGTGCCCACTGTTAGTGGGCACGGATGTCCCCGTCACGACCAACGGTCGTGACCCACCAGACGGACCAATGGTCGTGACCCACCGCCATGACCTACCCGCACGACCAGCGGTCGTGATCTACTGACCCCTGTCCTGACGGAAACGCACGCGTGGTCTCCAGCTGGATCCTGCTGCTGGTCTCGGTTGCCTATGCTGCGCTGCTGTTCGGCGTGGCGTGGTGGGGCGACCGTCGGCCGATGTATCCCGACCGGCCGTGGCTGCGGCCGGTGGTCTACAGCCTGGCGTTGGCGGTGTACTGCTCGTCGTGGACCTTCTACGGCGCGGTCGGCACCGCCGTGCGCAACGGCGTGGGCTACCTGCCGATCTACATCGGCCCGCTGCTGCTGCTGCTGTTCGGCTGGCGCATCATCGAGCGCCTGGCGCTGATCGCGCGCAGCCAGAACGTGGTCTCCATCGCCGATTTCATCTCCTCGCGCTTCGGCCGCTCGCGGCGGCTGGCGGCACTGGTGGCGATCATCGCGCTGATCGGCATCATCCCGTACCTGGCCCTGCAGTACAAAGCGGTGGCGATGAGCCTGCAGGTGCTGACCGGCAACACCGGCCCTACCGGCTTCTTCACCGACCCGGCGCTGTACGTGGCGCTGCTGATGGCGTTGTTCGCCACCCTGTTCGGTACCCGCCAGGTCGATGCCACCGAGCACCATCACGGCATGATGCTGGCGATCGCCTTCGAATCGGTGATCAAGCTGCTGGCGATGCTGGCCGTGGGCGTGTTCGCCTACCTCTGGCTGAGCAATCGCACCGACGCGGTGGTCGAGTCGGTGCATACGCTGTTCACCGGCCTGCCGCCGGTGGGCTTCATCTCGCAGACCCTGCTCAGTTTCCTCGCCATCATCTGCCTGCCGCGCCAGTTCCACGTGGCCGTGGTCGAGTGTGGCGATGTGCGCGACGTGCGCCGCGCGCGCTGGATGTTCGGCGGCTACCTGGTGCTGATCTCGGGCATGGTGCTGCCGATCGCCACCGCCGGCGTGACCCTGTTCGGCACCGGCGGCAGCGTCGCCGACGACTCGATGGTGCTGGCCCTGCCGCTGGCTGAAGGCCGCAACGCGCTGGCACTGATCGCCTATGTGGGCGGCTTCTCGGCCGCCACCGGGATGGTCATCGTCTCGTCCATCGCGCTGGCCACCATGGTCAGCAATGACCTGGTGATGCCGGTGCTGCTGCGTCGCAGCGGCGACCACCAGGAGGCGGCCGACGTTGCCTCGCGCGTGCTGTGGATCCGCCGCCTGGCGATCCTGCTGCTGGCGCTGATGGCCTACAGCTACTACCGCACCAGCAGCAACGACAGCACGCTGGCCTCGTACGGCCTGATGGCGTTCGCCGCGGTGGCGCAGTTCGCACCGGGCCTGATCGGCGGCCTGTACTGGCGTGGTGCCAGCCGGCGTGGCGTCGAGATGGGCATGCTGCTCGGTTTCGCCACCTGGCTGTACACGCTGCTGCTGCCGGCGATGACCATGGCCGGCTGGGTTGATGCCGGCTGGGTGCAGCACGGTCCGTTCGGCATCGAATGGCTGCGTCCGCAGCAGCTGTTCGGCATGACCGGCTGGGATCCGCTGACCCACGGCACGTTCTGGTCGCTGCTGGTCAACGCGGCGACGATGATGCTGGTGTCCGCGCGCTGGCGCCCCGGTGTGGACGAGCGGCTGCGCGCCGCGCCGTTCCTCGACCCGTATGCCGAGCGCCCGTCGGTGGCCGGTGGCTGGCCCGGCCACGTGCATGTGGGCGACCTGCTGGCACTGGCCTCGCGCGTGGTCGGAGAGCGCCACGCGCGGCGTTCGTTTTTCGAGCAGGCACAGTCGCTGGGGCGCGAGCTTCAGTCCTCGGCGCCTGCGGACCGCCCCTGGGTACAGTTCACCGAACGGCTGCTGGCCGCCTCGATTGGTGCGGCATCGGCGCGCCTGCTGCTCACCAGCCTGCTGCGTGGCTCGGGCATGGACCTGGGTGAAGTGGTGGCGGTACTGGACGAAGCCGGGCAGGAACTGCGCTTCAACCGCGAGATCCTGTCGACCACGCTGGAGAACATCAGCGCCGGGGTCAGCGTGGTCGATCCGGACATGCGCCTGACCGCGTGGAACCGCCGCTACCAGGACATGTTCGGTTACCCCGACGGCATGCTCTACGTGGGGCGCCCGGTGGCCGACCTGATCCGCTACAACGCCGAGCGCGGCGAGCTGGGCGAGGGCGATATCGAAGTGCAGATCAACCGCCGCATCGGCTACATGCGCGCCGGTTCGCCGCACGTGTTCGAGCGCACCCGCAGCGACGGCAAGGTGATCGAGATGCGCGGCCAGGCGCTGCCCGGCGGCGGCTACGTGACCAGCTACAACGACATCACCGACTACAAGCACGCCGAAAAGGCGCTGCTTGAAGCCAACGAGACGCTGGAACAGCGCGTGGCCGAGCGCTCGCATGAGGCCGAGGTCGCACAGCAGTCGAAGACGCGCTTCCTCGCGGCGATCAGCCACGACGTGCTGCAGCCGCTGAACGCCGCGCGCCTGTTTGCGTCCGCGCTGCGCGACAGCGATCACGTGAGCGACGAGCAGAAGCATCTGGCCGAACGCGTGGACGCGTCGCTGCGCGCTGCCGAAGAACTGCTGGATGGCCTGCTGGACGTGTCGCGGCTGGATGCCGGTGGCCTGCACCCGGTGATCGGCGAGTTCGACGTGAGCGCGCTGATGCGCGAGCTGGCCGCGCAGTACACCCCGGTCGCCGCCGGTCGTGGCCTGCGCCTGGACCTGTTCGCGCGCCCGGCCTGGGTGCGCAGTGATCGCCGGCTGCTGCGACGCGTGCTGCAGAACTTCCTGGCCAATGCGCTGCGTTACACCCGGCAGGGCCGCATCGTGCTGGCGGTACGCCAGCGCGGCGACGAAGTGGAGCTGCAGGTGTGGGATACCGGTCCCGGTATTCCCGAGCACCACATGCGGCAGATCTTCGACGAGTTCCACCGCTACCAGCAGCCGTTCGACTGGGGCGAGCAGGGGCTCGGCCTGGGCCTGTCGATCTGCCAGCGCATCTCGCGCCTGCTCGACCACCGGCTCAATGCGCGCAGCCGGGTCGGCAAGGGATCGATGTTCTCGATCATCCTGCCGCGGGTGGCGCCGCTGCTTGGCTACACCGAGCCGGTTGCGCCGGTCACGGCCGTGGCCGCGCCGGTACGCAGCGATTCACTGTCCGGCCTGCGCGTGCTGTGCGTGGACAATGACGAGGAGATCCTCGACGGCATGCGCGCGCTGCTGGGCCGGTGGCAGGTGCAGGTGATCACTGCCGCCACCGTCGACCAGGCGCTGGAGAAGATCGCCGAGCGGCCGCAGGTGATGCTGGTGGACTACCACCTGCACGATCGCATGGATGGCCTTGATGCCCTGGTGGCGCTGCGCGAGGCGGCCGGCTACCCGCTGCCGGGTGCGCTGCTGACCGCCGATGGGCGTGACGAACTGAAGCGGATGGCACGCGAGCGTGGCTACCGCGTGCTGACCAAGCCGATCAAGCCGGCCTCGCTGCGCGCCTTCCTGGGCGCGCTGCGCGACGCGCAGTAGTGCCGGCCGCTGGCCGGCAACCACGACGTGAAACCATGCCAGGCAAGCCTGGCATCGACCAGAGCTTCATCAGCCTGGCAGTAGATCCACGCCATGCGTGGATGTGACGTCAGGTAGTGCCGGCCGCTGGCCGGCAACCACGTAATCGCGGAAGCGTTACCCCACGCCGTGCAGGTGCTCGTACAGGATCGTCGCGCCGATGATCACCAGGATCACGCCACCGATGATCTCGGCACGCTTGCCGACCATGCTGCCCAGCACACGGCCGAGCATGATGCCGACGGTGACCATGGTGAGCGTGCACAGGCCGATGACCGCGGCCATCACGCCGATATGCACGTCCATGAAGGCCAAGCCGATACCCACCGCCATCGCGTCGATGCTGGTGGCGAACCCGGTCAACGCCAGCTTCCAGAAGCCATGGTGCTGGGAGGGGTCTTCGTCTTCGTCGGCACCATGCGGGCGCAGGCCGTTGTAGATCATGTGGATGCCCAGCGCGCCAAGCAGGCCAAAGGCAATCCAATGGTCAAAGGCCTCTACGTACTGCAGGGCGGCACGACCGAGCAGCCAGCCGATGATGGGCGTGATCGCCTCGATGGCGCCGAAGATGATGCCGGCACGCAGTGCATCGCGGAACACCGGCTTGCGCATGGCCGCACCCTTGCCGATCGCGGCGGCAAAGGCATCGGTGGACATGGCAAAGCCGATCAGGAGGATCGAAATGGGGGACATGGACAGCGACTGAGGTCGGGCAAGGACGGACGCACGGCTCGCGCTCGCGCCCAACCTGACGTTGCGCGCGCGGGCCGCTGGTCTCGCCAACCATCATGGTTGTCCACGCCACGGCGCACTGGCCGAGTATGTTGACGTGGACGATTCCTGCGAAGGAATCCGGCTACTCCCCAAGGGGACGCGAAGCTTAGCATCGCGATTCGCGCGTGGCGCATTTCCAGCGAAACGCGCAGGCAGGGCTGGTTTGTATAGCGATGGCTATATCGCGAGCGCAGCGGTGCCGGGTAGTGCCGGCCGCTGGCCGGCATGCGCAGCGGCGAGAGCGTGCCAAGCAAGCTTGGCACCTTCCGAAGCGGTTTCGGGTGATTTCAGGAGCTGAAGGCGATTGCCGGCCAGCGGCCGGCACTACCTCAATCTTCTTCCGGCGGCAGCACGATGGCGTCGTCGTCGATCGCCAGCTTGCCGGCCATCAGCACGGCCTGGGTGCGGTTGGTCACGCCCAGCTTGCGCAGGATGGCGGTGACATGGGCCTTGATCGTCGCTTCGGAGACGTTGAGGTCGTAGGCGATCTGCTTGTTCAAGCGCCCGGCGCCCAGCATCTGCAGCACGCGGAACTGCTGCGGGGTCAGCTCGCGCAGGCGCTGGCCGACTTCGCGTTCTTCGCTGCCGGTGGGCGGCACGTTGTGCGCTTCCGGCGGCGCCCAGGTCTCGCCATCGAGAATGGTGCCCAGTGCATGGCCGATGGTGTCCGAATCCGCAGACTTCGGAATGAAACCCAGCGCGCCGTGGTCGAGCGCGCGGCGCATCACCGTGGCTTCTTCGCGTGCGGACACCACCACCACCGGCAGGTGCGGGTGCAGCGAGCGCATGTGCACCAGCGCGTTGAAGCCCTGTGCGCCAGGCATGTTGAGGTCCATCAGGACCAGGTCGGCGTCGTTGTGCTGGTCGGCCAGTGCATACAACGCTTCCACGCTGTCGGCCTCGAACAGCTGCACGCCGGGGATGACCCGCTGCACGGCCCCACGCAGGGCTTCGCGGAACAGCGGGTGGTCATCGGCAATCAGGAGGGTGGTCATGGTCGGGGGGAACCGTGGGGGAAAGCAGATGGGGTCAGAGCCCTTTCCTTGCGGAAAGGGATCCGACCCCGGGTCGTACGTCAGCGCACCTTGCGCTCGTCCACCAGCGACGCCACCACCGACGGATCGGCCAGGGTCGAGGTGTCGCCAAGCTGGTCCGGCGCGTTCTCGGCGATCTTGCGCAGGATGCGGCGCATGATCTTGCCCGAGCGGGTCTTCGGCAGGCCCGGCGCCCACTGCAGGTGGTCCGGCGTGGCGATCGGGCCGATTTCCTTGCGCACCCAGGCGATCAGTTCCTTGTGCAGTTCATCGCTCGGGGCCTCTTCGGCCACCAGGGTGACGTAGGCGTAGATGCCCTGGCCCTTGACGTCGTGCGGGAAGCCGACCACGGCCGCCTCGGCCACCTTCGGGTGCGAGACCAGCGCGCTTTCCACTTCGGCGGTGCCGATGCGGTGGCCGGACACGTTGATCACATCGTCGACGCGGCCGGTGATCCAGTAGTAGCCGTCCTCGTCGCGGCGGCAACCGTCGCCGGTGAAGTAGCTGCCCGGGTAGGTGCGGAAATACGTATCGATGAAACGCTGGTGGTCGCCGTACACCGTGCGCATCTGGCCCGGCCAGGAATCACGGATGATCAGGTTGCCCTCGGTCGGGCCGTCCTGGATCTCGCCATCGGCATTGACCAGCGCCGGCTGCACGCCGAAGAAGGGCAGGGTGGCCGATCCCGGCTTGAGGTCCATCGCGCCGGCCAGCGGCGAGATCAGGATGCCGCCGGTTTCGGTCTGCCACCAGGTATCGACGATCGGGCAGCGGCTGTCGCCGACCACTTCGTAGTACCAGCGCCAGGCTTCCGGATTGATCGGCTCGCCGACGCTGCCGAGCAGGCGCAGCGACGCGCGCGAGGTCTTCTTCACCGGCTCCTCGCCTTCGCGCATCAGCGCACGGATCGCGGTCGGGGCGGTGTAGAAAATGCTCACCTTGTGCTTGTCGATCACGTTCCAGAAGCGCGAGGTGTCCGGATAGTTCGGCACGCCTTCGAACATCAGCGAGGTCGCACCGTTGGCCAGCGGTCCGTACACGATGTAGCTGTGGCCGGTGACCCAGCCGACGTCGGCGGTGCACCAGTAGATGTCGTCCTCGCGCAGGTCGAACACCGCTTCATGGGTGTAGGCCGCATACAGCAGGTAGCCGCCGGTGGTGTGCAGCACACCCTTCGGCTTGCCGGTGGAACCGGAAGTGTAGAGGATGAACAACGGGTCTTCCGCGTTCATGCGTTCCGGTTCGCAGGTGGACGGCTGGCTGTCCACCACATCGTGGAACCAGCGGTCGCGCGGGGCCTGCATGTCCACCGCGCCGCCGGTGTGGCGCACCACCAGCACGGTTTCAACCGTGTTCGTGCCCGGTAGCTTCAGCGCGGCATCGACGTTGGCCTTCAGCGGAATCTTTCGACCACCACGCAGGCCCTCGTCGGCGGTGATGATCAGTTTGCTCTGGCAGTCGCTGACGCGGTCGGCGATCGAGTTCGGTGCGAAGCCACCGAACACCACCGAGTGGATCGCACCGATGCGCGCGCAGGCCAGCATGGCCACCGCGGCGTCGACGATCATCGGCAGGTAGATGGTGACCCGGTCGCCCTTCTTGACGCCGAGGTTGCGCAGCGCGTTGCCGAGGCGGCAGGTGCGCTCGTACAGCTCGCGATAGGTCACATGCTGGGCCGGTGCATCCGGGCCGTCCGGCTCGAACAGCAGGGCGGTCTTGTCGCCGCGCGTCTCGAGCTGGCGATCCAGGCAGTTCACGCTGGCATTGAGCTCGCCATCCTCGAACCACTTGATGCGGAAGTCGGACAGGTCATAACTGACGTTCTTGATCTTCGTCGGCTTGCGCATCCATTGCAGGCGCTCGGCGGCCTTGCCCCAGAATCCATCCGGATCGGCCACCGACGCCTGGTACTGCTGTTCATAGGTCTTCTTGTCGATGCGTGCCTTGGCGGCGAACTGCGGATCGACGGGGTAGATATCAGCCATGGCACCCTCACTTGCACGTTGACTTTGTATGTGCGGTCGCAGCATCGCAACGACCGATCCCCCTCAGTTTGCCCCATCCACCCCCGGCCGCGTCACCACCCTGGTTAGACCATGGTCGAAAGTGAGCGCCTTGCAGGCCCGGGTTCGACCAATGGCGAATAGCCGCTATACATAATCGCCCCGCAGTCTCGGCTCGACCGTGCCCCACGCGCGGCATCACCTTGCCACTTGGGAGAGAGGGCAACATGAGCCACCGTACGTTGAAAGCCGTGCGCACACCTTTGGCGGCCTGCCTGCTGGTCGCCCTGGTCGCACCGGGCATGGCGTTCGCAGAGACCGCCAAAGAGAAGGCACTGGAAGCACGCGTTGCCGAACTGGAACGCCAGGTCCAGCTGCTGCTGTCTTCGCAGCAACAACAACAGACCCAGATCAGCCAGACCCAGCAGGCCGTGACCGAAGTGCGCACGGTGCAGGCCGAGCAGAAGCCGGTCGCACAGGTGCCGGCCGGCAAGCAGCCGATCCAGGTCACCACCCTCACCCCGGGCGCGGCGCCGGGCACCACGGTCAAGATCGGCGGCTTCATCAAGGCCGACTTCCTGGCCACCCAGACCAGCGATGGCCAGCTGGCCGACGACGCCACCGGCCGCTCTCTGTACCTGCCGGGCCAGACTCCGGTGGAAGGCGCTGGCGGCAGCGGCAAGCGTTCGGGCACCGATTTCAACGCCCACGCCAAGTTCTCGCGCTTCAACCTGGGCATCGACAACGTCAGCGAATCGGGCAACAAGGCCGGTGCGTTCTTCGAGATGGACTTCTTCGGCAATTCGCTGGGCAACCAGACCGCCACCAACACCTACGGCGTGACCCTGCGCCACGCCTACATGTACTGGAACAACTGGCTGGCCGGCCAGACCTGGTCCAACTTCATGGACGCGGCCGCACTGCCGGAAGCGGTCGACTTCGTCGGCCCCACCGACGGCGTGATCTTCGTGCGCCAGGCGCAGGTGCGCTACACCCAGGGCGGCTTCAGTGTCGCACTGGAGAACCCGGAAACCACCACCCTCACCGGGACCCGCAACCCGGTCACCGGGGCATGGACCAACGCCAGCGCCAACTCCGACCGTGGCAGCCTGCCCGATCTGACCCTGCGCTATGGCTGGAAGGGTGATTGGGGCACCTTCGGTGTCGGCGGCATCGTCCGTCAGCTGAAGGTCGACAACCAGGCCACCGGCGCCAAGGCCGACAAGGTGGCTGGCGGCCTGACCCTGGGCGGCAAATGGGTGATGGGTGACAGCGATTCGCTGCACTACCAGCTGACCGGCGGCGAAGGCATCGCCCGCTACATCGGCCTGGGCATCACCGCCGACAGTGCCTATGACGTGGCCCGCGACGAACTCAACCCGACCGGCGTGCTTGCCGGCTACGTCGGCTGGCGGCATGCGTTCTCGCCGAAGTTGCGCACCAACCTGATCTACGCGCGCAGCGACTACGACAACGACAGCATCCTCGGCCCACTGGTGACCAAGAGCGTGCAGAGCGTCCGCGGCAACATCTTCTATTCACCGCTGCCCAAGGTCGATATCGGCGCCGAGCTGATGTACGGCCGTCGCGAAGTGGAGAACGGCAACAAGGGTGACATCACCCGGTTGCAGTTCACTACGAAGTACAGCTTCTAAGAGCGTGCCGGCCAGCGGCCGACACCTACCGAGATGGGGTGCCGGCCAAGGTCGGCATCTACCGAATTGAGTGCCGACCAACGGTCGGCACCCACCAACAACGATTGCTTCGGAGGGGAAGCGTCCCATGTCCAGTACACCCAGCACCGCACATAAAGCGGGCACCCTGACCAAGGGCCACAAGAAGGTCATCTTCGCCTCGAGCCTCGGCACGGTCTTCGAGTGGTATGACTTCTTCCTGTACGGCTCGCTCGCGGCCATCATCGCCAAGCAGTTCTTCAGCGGCGTCAATGAAACCACGGGCATGATCTTCGCCCTGCTGGCGTTTGCCGCCGGCTTCTTCGTGCGTCCGTTCGGCGCGGCCTTCTTTGGCAGCCTCGGCGACCGCATCGGCCGCAAGTACACCTTCCTGGTCACCATCCTGATCATGGGCATCTCGACCTTC
This sequence comes from Stenotrophomonas sp. GD03958, assembly GCF_029839005.1. Taxonomy (NCBI): domain Bacteria; kingdom Pseudomonadati; phylum Pseudomonadota; class Gammaproteobacteria; order Lysobacterales; family Lysobacteraceae; genus Stenotrophomonas; species Stenotrophomonas sp. GD03958. The sequence continues at coordinate 33,417 of NZ_JAOBZT010000048.1, forward strand.
CTGGTCGGCGTGCTGCCCAACTACGCCTCGATCGGTTTCGCCGCACCGGTGATCCTGATCATCCTGCGCCTGGCCCAGGGCCTGGCGATGGGCGGCGAGTACGGCGGTGCCGCCACCTACGTGGCCGAGCACGCGCCGGACGACAAGCGCGGCCTGTACACCAGCTTCATCCAGTGCACCGCCACGCTGGGCCTGTTCCTGTCGCTGCTGATCATCCTGGCCTGCCGCATGACGCTGGGCAACGAGGCCTTCGAGGCCTGGGGCTGGCGCATCCCGTTCCTGGTGTCGATCCTGCTGCTGGGCATTTCGGTATGGATCCGCCTGCAGCTGAGCGAATCGCCGCTGTTCCAGCAGATGAAGGCTGAAGGCAAGGGCTCCAAGACTCCGTTCCGCGACAGCCTGAAGGGCGGCAACCTGAAGCTGATGTTGCTGGTCCTGCTCGGTGCAGCGGCTGGCCAGGCCGTGGTCTGGTACGGCGGACAGTTCTACGCGCTGTTCTTCCTCAGCAGCATGCTGAAGGTCGATGCCACCACCTCCTACCTGCTGATCGCCGCAGCGCTGGCACTGGGCACGCCGTTCTTCATCTTCTTCGGCTGGCTGTCCGACCGCATCGGCCGCAAGAAGATCATCCTGGCCGGCTGCCTGCTGGCGGCCATCACCTACATCCCGATCTTCAAGGGCCTGACCCACTTCGCCAACCCGGCCATCGAAGAAGCGCGCAGCAGCTCCCCGGCATTGGTCGTCGCCGACCCGGCCACCTGCTCGTTCCAGTTCGATCCGGTGGGCCTGCGCAAGTTCACCAGCTCCTGCGACGTGGCGACCGCCGCGTTGACCAAGGCCGGTGTGCCGTACGACGTGCAGCCCGCCGCCGCCGGTTCGCTGGCGATGGTGAACGTGGGCAGTGCCAGCGTCACCTCGTATGAGGCCGCCGGCCTGACCAAGGAAGAAGGCAAGGCCAAGGCCGATGCGTTCGGCGCGGAGCTGAAGACCGCCCTGACCTCTGCCGGCTACCCGGCCAAGGCCGATGGTGCGCGCATCAACATTGCCGGCACCATCTTCATGCTGTGGCTGCTGGTGCTGTACGTGACCATGGTCTACGGCCCGATTGCCGCCTACCTGGTGGAACTGTTCCCGACCCGCATCCGCTACACCTCGATGTCGCTGCCGTACCACATCGGCAACGGCTGGTTCGGTGGCTTCCTGCCGGCGATCTCGTTCGCGCTGGTGGCCGGTACCGGCAACCTGTACTACGGCCTGTGGTACCCGATTGCGATCGCACTGATGTCGGTGGTGATCGGCGGCCTGTTCCTGCGCGAAACCAAGAACGTGGATATCACGAAGTAAGAATGATATTCAC
>NZ_JAOBZT010000049.1:0-33344 GCF_029839005.1 Stenotrophomonas sp. GD03958
AGCCGGCGCCGATGAAGCCGCACACGCCCAGCGCCAGCAGCCAGCGGCTGGAAACCCCGCCGACGCTGTGCATCACGATCGACGAGCCGATGATCAGGGCAGCCGTGATCACGCCTACCACCAGCCGGTTTGCCGCACGGTTCACCTGTTCGCCGAAGCCCTGCAGCGCGGTGGTTTCGACCTTCAGCTGCAGTCGTCCGCGGCGCGCCGCCTGCACCAGCTTGCGCAGGTCGCGCGGCAGCTCACCGGCGAAGTCGACCAGCCCCAGCAGGCTGCGGCGGCCACGCTTGAGCAACGCCTTGGGCGCATAGCGCTGCAGCACTACCCGCTCCAGGAACGGGCGCGCGGCACTGGCCATGTCGAAATCCGGGTCGAGCTGGCGGCCCATGCCTTCCAGGGTCAGGAAGGCCTTGATCATCAGCGCCAGATCGGCCGGCAACGTCAGACTGTAGCTGCGCAGCAGCTGGGTGATATCGCCCAGCATCAGGCCGATACGCAGGTCCTTCAGCGGCACGCCGCGGTACTGGTCGACGAACTGGCTGATGTCGTGCTGCAGCCGGTTCTCGTCCACTTCCACGCCACCGGCCCAGTCCAGCAACACGTCGGCCACGCCCTGCGGGTCCTGCTCGACCAGCCCGTGCAGCAGCTGCGCGACCTGGAAGCGGCGCGCCTCGGACAGCGCGCCGACCATGCCGAAATCGATCACGCCGATGCGGCCGTCGCGCAGGTAGATGATGTTGCCCGGGTGTGGATCCGCGTGGAAGCTGCCGTCCTCCAACACCATCTTCAACACGATGCCGGCGCCGCGCCGGGCCAGTTCGCGGCGGTCCAGCCCGGCCGCATCGACACCGGCAAGGTTACGGCCGGGAATGCCGTCGACAAAGTCCTGCACGTTCAGGCTTTCGCAGGTCCACTGCCAGTGCACGCTGGGAATCAGGATGTCGTCGCGGCCGCTGAAGTTGCGCGCGATGCGTTCGGCGTTACGGCATTCGGCGGCGAAATCCAGTTCGCGTCGCAGCGACACGGTGAACTGCTGCACGACCTCGGCCGGACGATAGCGGCGCAGGTCCGGCAGCCGCGCCTCGACAATCTCGGCCAGGCGGGCCAGCAGCCGCAGATCGGCCTCGACCACATCGCGGATGCCGGGCCGCCGGATTTTCAGCACCACCTCACGGCCATCGTGGAGCCGGGCGCGATGGGCCTGCGCCAGCGAGGCGGCGGCCATCGGGGTTTCATCGAGGAAGGCGAACACCTCCGTCGGCGAGGCGCCAAGGTCGGCTTCGAGCTGCTCGCGGATATCCGCGTACGGCAGCGCCGGCACCGCGTTCTGCAGTTCGGACAGTTCAGCGATCCATTCCGGCGGCAGCAGGTCAACGCGCGTCGCCAGCACCTGCCCGAGCTTGACGAAAGTGGGACCCAGATCCTGCATAGCGCTGCGCACACGCACCGGCGCGGTCATCCGCAGCAGTTCCTGGCGGTCCTCGTTCCAGTGCAGCAGGCGCCCTGCCCGCTCCAGCGTGGTGGCCAGGCCGATGCGCCGCACCACGTCGCCGAAGCCATAGCGGATCAGGACGACGGCGATTTCCTGCAGTCGGCCCAGGTCACGGACAGTACCCAGCGTCTCCCACATCATGCGTGCTCCGGACGATTACCGGAGCAGCATGTCACAGCTGGGCGTCGATACCGCGCAATGCCGCCGCCACGGTTTGCCGGCGGATGGCTTCGCGGTCGCCGTCGAACTGGAACAGCTCGGCGCGGGCATAGCCGCCACGGCGCTTCCAGCCAATCCAGACACTGCCGACCGGCTTGTCCGGGCTCCCGCCACCGGGGCCGGCAATGCCGGTCACCGCCACGGCGATGCCGGCACCGGAATTGACCAGCGCGCCGGAGACCATTTCCAGCACGGTTTCGCGGCTGACCGCACCGAACTGCTCCAGGGTCTGCGCGCGCACGCCGAGCAGGCGCTGCTTGGCTTCGTAGCTGTAGACCACCATGCCGCAGTCGAAGAACGCCGACGAGCCGGCAATGTCGGTCATGCACTTGGCGATCCAGCCACCACTGCAGCTTTCGGCGGTCACCAGCTGCAGCGAGGCCTGCTGCAGGCGCTGTCCGAGCGCGGCGGACTGGGCATTGAGATCGGCGTCGGTGGGGATGGACATCGGCATGACGGTGGGGTGAAGAACCACGTTGTACCGCAGATGACAGGCGGATGTCGCGCCCCTCCGGCACGGTTGCGTTGCCGGCCAGCGGCCGGCACTACCGGGCCCCGGTCGCTACCTCACCACTCCGGCAGTTTTTCCGGCAGCAGCGCGCGGATCGGGGCGCCATCGGCACTGGCGGCCAGCTTTTCGGCTTCGGCGATCGGCAGGTCGACCTGCAGCAGCCAACCATCCTCATCGGCCTGCTCGCTGCGGATCACCTCCAGCTGGTGCAGGCGCGCGCGCAGGCGGCCTGCATCCGGGGGAAGACGCAGTTCGCCGGTGACATGCTGCAGGCCCAGGCGCTTGCCCAGCACCGCCTGCAACAGCTCCAAGCCCTGACCGTCACGCGCGGAAATCCACACCCGCTCGCGACGCGATTCGTCCGGGATACCGTCCTGGCCGTCGTGGCGCACGTCGGCGCCGTCAATGCGGTCGATCTTGTTGAACACCAGCAGCTGCGGCAGATCGCCGGCACCGACTGCGGTCAGCACTTCGTCCACCTGGGCGATGCGCTCCTCGCGGTGCGGGTCGGCAGCATCGACCACGTGCAGCAGGAAATCGGCCTCGCGCGCCTCGGACAGGGTCGAGCGGAACGCAGCGACGAGGTCATGGGGCAGGTCGCGGACGAAGCCAACGGTGTCGGCCAGCACCACGTTGCCGCCCGGCACCGCGATGCGGCGCACGGTCGGATCCAGCGTGGCGAACAGCTGGTCGGCGGCATAGGCCTCGGCGCCGGTCATGGCGTTGAACAGGGTCGACTTGCCGGCGTTGGTGTAGCCCACCAGTGCCACACGGGGCAGCTCGCTGCGCACACGCGCACGACGCATCTGGGTGCGCTGCACTTCCACCTTTTCCAGGCGCTTCTGCAACTGCTCGACCCGCTTCTGCAGCAGGCGGCGGTCGGTTTCCAGCTGGGTTTCACCCGGGCCGCGCAGGCCAATTGAACCACCGCGCTGGCGCTCCAGGTGGGTCCAGCCGCGCACCAGCCGCGTGGCCAGATGCCGCAGCTGCGCCAGCTCGACCTGCAGCTTGCCCTCGTGGCTGTGCGCACGCTGGGCGAAGATATCCAGGATCAGGCCGGTACGGTCGATCACCCGGCGCTCCAGGAACCGTTCCAGGTTGCGCTCCTGGCCCGGGCTCAACGCATGGTTGACCAGGATCAGGTCGGCACCGCTGGCGTCGGCCGCAGCCTTGATCTCGTCCAGCTTGCCGCTGCCGATCAGGGTCGACGGATTCGGTCGGTCCAGGCGCGCAGTGATCGTCGCGGCGATGCTGGCCCCAGCCGAGCGGGCCAGATCACCGAATTCTTCCAGCACATCGTCTTCCAGCTTGCCGAAATGGGGCTGGATCAACAGGGCGTGTTCGCCCTTTTTCGAGCGGTCAAACATTCACCGCTCCGGTCTTACTCGTCTGCTTCATCACCTGCCTGACCACCTTCACCCGACTGCACGTAACCACCGCCCGGACCGACCTTCACGTTACGTGCCGGAACGACCGTGGAAATGGCGTGCTTGTAGACCATCTGACTGACCGTGTTGCGCAGCAGGACCACGAACTGGTCGAACGACTCGATCGTGCCCTGCAGCTTGATGCCGTTGACCAGGTACACCGAAACCGGCACGCGCTCGCGCCGAAGTGCGTTCAAGAAAGGATCCTGCAGCGATTGCCCCTTGGACATTGCACACTCCTGATTATTGTTCTTATTGGGTTGCCGACGGTTGCCACGGCCCCCGAGCCGCCCGCCGACCGATGATGTTACACGGCTGGCGGGGGTTCAGCGTGCGACGAAGGTCGACACCGCGCCGGCCAGGCGCTCCCCATCGACATGGGGGTCGAACCAGCGCGCATCAAGCTCGCCGCGCAGCCAGGTCAGCTGGCGCTTGGCCAGCTGCCGGGTGGCGAAGATGGCCTTGTCACGGAAACGGGCAGCATCGCCCTCCCCGTCCAGGTATTCCCAGGCCTGGCGATAGCCAACCGCGCGCACCGCGGGCAGGTCCAGCGGCGCCGCCACGGCGGTCATTTCCGGCATTGCACGCAATGCCCGCACCTCGTCCAGGAAGCCCTGCGCCAGCATGGCGTCGAAGCGCGCCTCGATGCGCTGGTGCAGTACCGCGCGGTCACGCGGGGCGAGGATCAGCTTGAGGATGCGCACCGGCAACGGCGCGACGCCCGGCCGGCGCTGCCATTCACTGATCGGCGTGCCGGTGAGGCGATAGACCTCCAGCGCCCGCTGGATGCGTTGCGGGTCGGTGGCATGGATACGTGCGGCGGCGGCCGGGTCGACCTTGGCCAGCTCGGCGTGCAGTGCCGCCCAGCCCCGCTCGGCCGCCTCGGTGCTGAGTGCTTCGCGCATCACCGGGTCGGCCTCCGGCATCGGCGACAGGCCCTGCAGCAGGGCCCGGAAGTACAGCCCCGTGCCACCTGCCAGGATCGGCGTTTTGCCGCGTGCGACGATGTCGGCCACGACGCGGCCGGCATCGGCGGCGAACTCGGCCGCCGAATAGGTCTGCCACGGATCGCGCAGGTCCAGCAGATGGTGCGGCGCCTGCGCCCGCTCGGCCGCATCCGGCTTGGCCGAGCCGATATCCAGATGCCGATAGACCAGCGCCGAATCGACGCTGACGATCTCGCCATCCAGCTGCTTCGCAAGGGCGATCGCGGTGGCGGTCTTGCCACTGGCGGTCGGCCCCATTACGGCGATCGCCAGTGGCCGCCGGTCGATGCCCATCAGTCTTCGTCCGGCCAGCGGATCGTCGGCGTGGCGTCGGCGCGCGGCGTTGGCACGGCCTCGACGGCCTGCCAGATCTTCAGCGCATCGACGGTGGCGGCCACGTCATGCACGCGCACGATGCGTGCGCCACGCTGGACTGCGATCAGGTGCGCGGCCACCGAAGCCGCCACCCGCTCGGACGCCGCGTCGCGGCCGGTCAGCTCGCCCAGGCTGCGCTTGCGCGACAGGCCGGCCAGCATCGGCACGCCCAGTTCCAGGAAGTGTTCCGAGCGCGCCAGCAGGGTCATGTTGTGGGCGGTGGTCTTGCCGAAACCGAAACCGAGATCGATCAGCAGGTTCTTCTTTGCGATGCCCGCCATTTCGGCAGCGAACAGGCGCTGCACCAGGAAACCGTGTACCTCGGCGACCACGTCGTCGTACTGCGGATCGGCCTGCATGTGGCCCGGCTCACCCTGCATGTGCATCAGCACCACCGGCACGCCGGTTCCAGCGGCGGCGTCCAGCGCCCCTTTCTGACGCAGGCCGTAGATGTCGTTGATCATGCCGGCGCCGGCGGCTACGGCCGCGCGCATCACCTCCGGCTTGAAGGTATCGATGCTGATCGGCACCCGGGTACGGGCAGCCAGCTGCTCGATCACCGGAATCACCCGGCGCAGCTCTACTTCAATCGACACCGGCGTAGCGCCCGGGCGGGTCGATTCGCCGCCGATGTCCAGCAGGTCCGCGCCCTCCTCGACCAGCTTGAGGCCATGGGCGACCGCGGCCTCGGTGGTGTCGTGCGCGCCGCCATCGGAGAACGAGTCCGGGGTGACGTTGACGATGCCCATGACCCGGGCACGGTCGAGGCGCAGGATGCGGCCGGCGCAATCGAGCTGGGGCGAGGTATCGAACATGGGCAATCCTGCTGGGACAACGGCAGGTAGTTTAGTTCGGCAGGGCGGCGCCCTGCACCCGCAGAGGCCAGAGCAACAGCAACAGCGGGTTTCATGTGGGATGGCGGGGTGGGTCCAGTTGCGGGGGACGCCGTAAATACGTCCATGTAGGCTCGGTCGCCGCTTGCTCGTGTGCGCTGTCCTGCGCACACGGCCGGACCGGGGTTGGGCGTCCTGCCCAACCCGCCCGAGTCATGCCTCGGGCCCATGCGGCTCACGCCCCCGCAACCGGACCCACCCCGCCTTCGACAGATCTCCGCGATCTACGTGTCGACCAAGGTGGACACCTACCAACAGCAGCAGGAATATGTCAGAGGTGGGGCTGAGTCGGAGGGCGGGGTGTCAGCCGCATGGATGCGGCTGCCAAGCTTACAGGGACGTACTTGCAGCGTCCCCGCACTCCGACACCGCCCCGCCATCCTACGGAAAGCCCGCTGTTGCTGTTGAGGTTGCCGGCCAGCGGCCGGCACTACCACGGGTGCAAGGCGCAGCCCTGCCAACACCCCCTCAACGGCGGCGGCGCTTGCGGTCCACGTACAGGGTCCTGGCAATGCTCAGCACGATGCCGACCCCGATACCCACCACGCAGCCCAGCAGCAGGTTGTCGGCCCCAAGGCCCACACCCACGCCGACCACGGTGGCGATGACCATTTCGGCGGTGTGGGAAATCGGTTCGGGCTTCGGGGCGGACATGCGGGCTCCAGCGTCAGATCGGATCTTCGGGATGGGCCAGTGGCCCGGAAACGACGAAGCCGGGTTGCCCCGGCCTCGTCTGGTGCACCTGCAGGGGGCCGTCAGTGCGATTCGGCCGGGCCCGCGATCGGCGGCAGCGGACGGGCGTCGCCGCCCTTGTCGTTGCCACCGTCCTTGTTCGACTTGCTCCAGCCCGCCGGCGGCGGCGGATCACGGCCTTCCATGATCGCGTCGATCTGCGGCGCGTCGATGGTCTCGTACTGCAGCAGCAGCTGGGACATCGCGTGCAGCTTGTCGATGTTCTCGGTCAGCAGCTGGGTAGTACGGGCGTAGGCCTTGTCGAGGATATTGCGCACTTCCTCGTCGATACGGCGCGCCGTGTCGTTGGACACGCTCTTGTGCTGGGTGACCGACCGGCCCAGGAACACCTCATCGTCCTCTTCGCCATAGGCGATCGGACCGAGCTGCTCGGACAGGCCCCACTTGGTGACCATGTTGCGGGCCATCTTGGTGGCACGCTCGATGTCGTTGGAGGCACCGGTGGTGACCTTGTCCTCGCCGAAAATCAGCTCTTCGGCGACGCGGCCGCCGTACAGCGAGCACAGCTGCGACTGGATCGCGACGCGGTTCATCGAGTACTTGTCGCCTTCCGGCAGGTACATGGTCACACCCAGCGCACGGCCACGCGGAATGATCGTGACCTTGTAGACCGGATCATGCTCGGGTACCAGACGGCCGACAATGGCGTGACCGGCTTCGTGGTAGGCGGTGAGGGTCTTCTCCTCTTCGCTCATGGCCATCGAGCGGCGCTCGGCGCCCATCAGGATCTTGTCGCGGGCACGGTCGAAGTGGTCCATGCGGACTTCCTTCTCGTTGCCACGCGCAGCGAACAAGGCGGCCTCGTTGCAGAGGTTGGCCAGGTCGGCGCCGGAGAAGCCCGGGGTACCGCGCGCGATCACCATCGGCTCGACGTCGTCGGCCAGCGGCAGCTTGCGCATGTGGACCTTCAGGATGTGCTCGCGGCCCTTCACGTCCGGCAGGCCGACCACGACCTGGCGGTCGAAACGGCCCGGGCGCAGCAGCGCCGGGTCCAGCACGTCCGGACGGTTGGTCGCGGCGATCACGATCACGCCTTCGCCGCCTTCAAAACCGTCCATCTCGACCAGCAGCTGGTTCAGGGTCTGCTCGCGCTCGTCGTGGCCGCCGCCCAGACCGGCGCCACGGTGGCGGCCGACGGCGTCGATTTCATCGATGAAGATGATGCACGGGGCATGCTTCTTGGCCTGCTCGAACATGTCGCGCACGCGGCTGGCGCCGACGCCGACGAACATTTCCACGAAGTCCGAACCGGAGATCGAGAAGAACGGCACCTTGGCTTCGCCGGCAATGGCCTTGGCCAGCAGCGTCTTGCCGGTACCCGGCGGGCCCACCATCAGCACGCCGCGCGGAATCTTGCCGCCCAGCTTGGTGAACTTGGACGGGTCGCGCAGGAAGTCGACCAGCTCGCCCACTTCTTCCTTGGCCTCGTCGCAGCCGGCGACGTCGGCGAAGGTGACCTTGATCTGGTCCTCGCCCTGCAGCTTGGCGCGCGACTTGCCGAAGGACATCGCGCCCTTGGCACCGCCACCGCCGCCCTGCATCTGGCGCATGATGAACAACCAGAAGCCGATGATCAGGATGACCGGCAGAAAATTCATCAGGATCGCGCCGAGGGAAATGCCGCTGGACGGCTCCTCCTGCACGATCTCCACGTTCTTGGTGCGCAGCACGTTGATCAGGTCGCGATCGAACGGTGCGGTGATGGTGGATGTCTGCCCGCCGCGGGTGGTGTAGGTCAGCTGGCTGGTGCCGCCGCGCATGTCGCCGCCGAAGGCGACCTTCTGCACGTTGCCGCTGTCCACCTGGTCCAGGAACTGCGAGTACGACGCGCCCTGCGCGCCGGCTCCGGAGGACTTCGGCGAGAAGCTCTGGAAGACCACCATCAGCACGACGGCGACGACCACCCATAGCAGGAGGTTCTTGGTCAAGTCGTTCATCCTCATTGGCTCCGGTGTTCCTCTCAGTGCTGGCGTTGCGTGGGGGTCGAACTTGCGTACATTGCGAGCTTACTTCATGTGGGCGCGTTTTCCCTGACCCAAGGCATACACCTCGGGAGAGCGCTTGCGCGAGGCTTCCGGCTTGCGGATGGAGACCTTGTCGTACCGGCGGCGCATGTCGCGCACGTAGTCGTCAAAGCCTTCACCCTGGAACAGCTTGATCAGGAACGCCCCACCGGTCTTGAGGTGGTTGTCGGCAAAATCCAGGGCCAGCTCCGCCAGGTGCATCATCCGCGGCTGGTCGACCGCGCCCACACCACTCTTATTGGGGGCCATGTCCGACAGCACAAGGTCTACCGGCTGGTCCCCGAGCATGGCTTCAAACTGCGATAGGACGGCTTCTTCCCTGAAGTCACCATGAAGGAACTCCACGCCGGCCAGCGGCGGCATGTCCAGGATATCCAGGGCCAGCACCCGGCCGGTATCGCCGATCTGTCTCCGCACCTGCTGAGACCAGCCGCCCGGGGCCGCGCCGAGGTCGACCACCACCATGTGCGGCTTCAGCAACCGGTCACGTTCCAGCAGCTCTTCGAGCTTGTAGGCGGCACGCGAGCGCATGCCTTCGGCCTGGGCCTTCTTCACGAAGGGGTCGGAGAAGTGTTCCTTGAGCCAGCGCTGGCTGCTTTTGCTGCGGGTAGCCATTGAAAATAGGGGCTGATGGGGTCCTCATGATACCCTGATCGCCCCATTCAACCGTCTTTTCCTGCATGTCCATCGCCCTGACCGCCTCCCAGACCCGTTTCCTGCGCGGCCAAGCCCACGACCTGAAGGCCCTGCTGCAGACCGGCGGCAAGGGTGTGACCCCGGCCTTCATTGCTGAGCTGAACGAAGTGCTGGAGCGCCACGAGCTGGTCAAGGTGAAGGTCGCTGCCGAAGACCGCGAGGCCCGTGACGTGATGATCGGCGAGATCGTCGAAGCCACCGAAAGCGCGCTGGTGCAGCGCATCGGCCACGTCGCCGTGCTGTACCGCCCGAGCAGGGAACAGCGCCAGATCGTGCTGCCGCGCGGCTGACCGGCCTACTGCCATGCAGCTGAACCACGAACCGCCGGACTACGCCTACAGCCTGCGCGCCGCCGATGGCCGCTCGGCCAAGGTCAATGACCAGGTGCTGGGCAGCAGTTTCTTCCTGACCCCGGACCAGCTGGTCACGCAATGGCCGGCGGTGAGCGCCACTGCGCTGCAGCTGGCTGACCTGGAGCCGATCCTGGCGCTGAACCCTGCGCTGATCGTGCTCGGCACGGGTGACCGTCAGGTGTTCCCGCCGGCGGCGGTGATGGCCGCCTGCCTGTCACGCGGCATCGGCCTGGAAGTGATGAACAATCCAGCCGCCGCGCGTACGTTCAACATCCTGGCCGGCGAAGGCCGCAAGGTCGCCGCCGCCTTCATTCTCGAAGGCTGACGTGGTGCCGCCGGACATGGCCCGGCGCTACCCTGGATCACACTTGACTCTGTAGCGCCCGAGCCCGTGCCCGGGCGGCGCCGCATCGCGGCGCGGAAAGCCGCCGGGCACGGCCCGGCGCTACCCGTCTCTGCACCCGTCAGCGCGCCGGCAGATACTGCTGCGGGTCGACCGGCTTGCCGTTGTAGCGAATCTCGAAGTGGACCATGTCGCGGTTCGCACCGGTGCGGCCCATTTCGGCGATCTGCTCGCCGGCTTTCACGCTCTGCCCTTCATTCACCAGGCGCTTGCGGTTGTGGCCGTAGGCCGATAGCCACTGGTCGCTGTGCTTGATGATGATCAGCTCGCCGTAGCCGACCAGGCCGGCACCGGAGTACACCACCACGCCATTGGCGGTGGCCTTTACCGGCTGGCCGCTGGTACCGGCGATGTCCACGCCCTGCTTGGTCGCGTCACCGGCCACGTAGCGGCCGACAATCGCGCCGTCGGCCGGCCAACGCCAGGCAATGTTGCTCTTCACCGGCCCCACCGGCGCCGTCGTCGGTGCGGTGCTGCCAGCACTGCCGCCACCCTGGCGCGGCGCAGTAACCACCGTGGTCGGCGCACGGCCGCTGGTGGCCCCCTGCGGATACAGGCGGATCACCTGGCCGGGGTAGATGGTGGACGGATTGTCCAGGCGGTTCCAGGCGATCAGGTCGGCCGGGGTGATGTCATGGATGCGAGCCAGCGCATAGATGGTGTCGCCCTTGCGCACCACCACGGTCTGCCCGGGCTTGGGCACCGAGGTCTTCGGCGTGCTCACGCCGCCACCGGCGCTGCCGCCTCCCGGGCGGACCACGGTGGCGGTACCGCAGGCGGCCAGGGTGGAAACCAGCAACGCCAGCGCGCCGATGCGCACTCCCTTGCTCAGACGATCAGGACTCATGCGAACTTCGACCTCCATACAAGCCAGGCGATCAGCACCACCACCAGCGCAGTGGCGATCCAGCCCAGCGGTTCAATCCAGCGACGCAGTGCGGCTTCGGCACGCGCACCACCGATACGGATGACCGCGGCCAGCACGAACACGCGCTTGCCGCGACCGATCAGCATGCTCAGCAGGTACTGCGGCATGGGTACGCCGACGATACCCGATGCCCACGTGAAGACCTTCATCGGGATGGGCATGAATCCGCCCAGCACCAGGAAGGTGAACACCGCCCAGGGCGACTCGGCCATCTTCGCCTGCACGGTGGTGATGCCCTGCTCGATCGCCGGCAGCATGCCCAGCGCTTCGAACAGCGGCTTGATCGCCTCGAAGGCGTAGTGACCCAGTGCATAGCCAACCAGCGCGCCGAGCATCGAGCCGGCCAGGCTGAGGGTGGCGAACCACCAGCCGCGCTTGGGCTGGGCCACGCACATCGGCGCCAGCATCACCTCCGGCATCACCGGGAAAATGATCGCTTCGAAGAAACTCAACACCGTCAGGTAGGTCGGCGCGCGTTCGTGCGCCGCCCACTTCATCGCCCGCTCGTACAGCGGCCCGAAAATCTTCATGCAACCCTGCTCCGTGGATTAGTCGAGCATGCCAGACAGCAGCGGCACGAAGGTGACCGGCGCCAGCACGTGTTGTTCGATGCTGCCGTCGGCCTTGCGGTCCAGCTGCACCAGCGACTGCGCCCCGGGACCACCGACCGGCGCCACCAGCCGGCCGCCCTCGGCCAGCTGCTCGATCAGCGCGTCGACCAGTGCCGGCGCCGCCGCAGTGACCACGATGGCATCGAAGGGACCGTGCTCGGCCCAGCCGACGCGACCGTCGTCATGCTTGGTGCGGATGTTCATGCCCAGCGCACGGAAGCGCTTGCGCGCTTGGCGCAGCAGGTCGCCGATGCGCTCCACGGTGTAGACCTCCAGGCCCAGCGCACCGAGGATGGCGGCCTGGTACCCGGAACCGGTGCCCACTTCCAGCACGCGCTTGGGCGCGACCTGGAGGACCGCTTCGGTCATCCGCGCTACCACCCAGGGTTGAGAGATGGTCTGGCCGTGGCCGATGGGCAGCGCGGTATCCTCGTAGGCACGCGAGGCCAGCGCTTCGTCGATGAACAGATGGCGCGGCACCACCCGGATCGCGTTCAAGGTCGGCTCGTCGACGATGCCGGCTTCGCGCAGGCGGTCGACCAGACGGTCACGCACGCGCTGCGAGGTCATGCCGATACCCACAGCTTCCGGTTGCAGGCGCAGGCGTGGGCTCATGCCGGCTGGTCCAGGGCTGCGCTGAGGCCGCCGACCCAGCTGGCCACCTTCTCCAGCGCCTGGTAGCGGGTGAGGTCGACCTGGATCGGCGTGATCGAGATGTGGCCGGTGCGCACGGCGTGGAAATCGGTACCCGGGCCGGAGTCCTGCTCGCGGCCGGCCGGGCCGATCCAGTACACCTCGTTGCCGCGTGGATCCTTCTGCGCGATGCAGCCTTCGGCACGATGGCGGTTGCCGAGGCGCGTGACCTCGAAGCCCTTGACCTCGCTCCACGGCAGGTCCGGCACGTTGACGTTGAGGATGGTGTCGGCCGGCAGCGGATCGGCCTTGAGCCGTGCAACGATCTCGACCGCGGCGCGCGCAGCGGTTTCGTAGTGCTTCGGATCGTGGTTGCGGCTGACCAGCGACACCGCCACGGCGGGCAGGCCCAGGAAGCGACCTTCCATCGCCGCCGAAACAGTGCCGGAATAGATCACGTCATCCCCGAGGTTGGCGACGTTGTTGATGCCGGACACGACAATGTCGGGCTCGAATTCAAGCAGGCCGGTCAGCGCCAGGTGCACGCAGTCGGTCGGGGTGCCGGCCACCGAGACGGTGTAATGGTCGATGCGCTTGAGCCGTATCGGCAGATCCAGCGTCAGCGAGTTGCTGGCGCCGGAGCGATCGCGGTCAGGTGCGACCACCGTAACTTCGTGCCCAGCCTCGCGCAGGACCGAGGCAAGCATCCGGATGCCTGCAGCGTCGACACCATCGTCATTGCTGACCAGGATTCGCATCTTCGATTTAACCGCTTGATTTTCCAAGAATTCGATTCCGTCACCGTGCAGTGTGGGCGGGACCGCCGCGCTCCCCTGCGGAAGCCGTCGACCCTGCAAGCGCATCGTCTATTGTGCCGCATGCGAGCCGCCGGTCCTACCCTGCCGGCGGTCACGGCCGACATCGAACCGTCATAGGCAGACCTGCGCCGGCGGTTTACCCTGTGCGCATGTCGCACCCTGAAGACGAAGATCCCGCCGCGCTGTTCCGTGCGGCCATCGGCGAAGTGACGCCGCTGCGCAAGGATGCCGAACCGGCGCCTGCTGCGCCCCGGCCGAAACCGCGCGCACGCATGGCCGAACGCGACGAGGCCGAAGCCGCGGGCGAGTTTGCGCGGCTGCTGCGCGACAGTACGCCGCTGGAAGCGGGCGACGTGGCCAGCTACCGCCGCGACAACCTGCCACCGCGCCTGTTCCAGCGTCTCAAGCGCGGCCAGTATTCGGTACAGGATGAGCTCGACCTGCACGGCGCCACCGCCGCGCAGGCGGAAACCCTGCTGCGCCAGTTCCTGCTGGAAGCGCATGCACACGAGTATGGCTGCGTGCGCATCATCCACGGCAAGGGCCTGCAGTCCGATGGCGGTGCACCGGTGCTGAAGAACCTGGTTGATCGCCTGCTGCGGCTGCGCAACGACGTGCTGGCGTTTCATTCGGCGCCGACCGGGCAAGGCGGGACCGGCGCGGTACTGGTGCTGCTGGCGCGGCGCTGAAAAAAGGGGACGCCATGAGTCCAGGTAGAGTCGACTGTCAGTCGACTGCTCTTCCAGCGGCAAGCGAATACCCCGCGCTGCGCGCGCAAGTCGACTGACAGTCGACTCTACCGCGCGCCCTGCTCAGGCCTGCGAGGCGTCTTCGACCGGGCCCAGCTCGTGCAGTACAGCGGTGGCGTAGCAGCCCGGCGGCAGCGCGAACGAGAGTTCCAGTACATCACTGGCCAGCCACTGATGCTGCAGCAGCGCCGGGCGCAGGCGCAGCGCGCGGCGCTCCTGTTTCAACCGTGCGTCTTCCAGGCCAGCGCGCAGCGCCTTCGATTCCTCGTCGTCCAGCGCGGCCAGCTCCAGCTCACGTGCAGCGTCGGCGCTGCGCAGCTCGCCTTCGCCCCACAACGGTGCGCTGGGATGGATGTCGAACCGCGCGAGGCGCTCGGCCAGCACGTCGGTGTACGGCTCGGGGCCGAACACGCTGCGACTGCCGTCCAGCATCCACACTTCGCCCTCCAGTGGCTGATCCCAGCTGCCCTGCTCCACGCGCGCGGCCAGCACGCGGTTGAACAGCGCCGAACGGGCGGCAGACAACAGCAGCGAACGCTGGTCCTTGCGCATGCGGCGGCCCCCGAACATCGCCAATGCGGCCGGCACGTTGCCGCCGTCGCGGCCGAAGCGCTGCTCACCGAACCAGTTCGGCAGGCCCCGGCTGGCAATCTGCTGCAAACGCTCACTGATCGCTGCAGCATCGCCCCGCACCTCGCGCAGCACCAGCTTGAAGCGGTTGCCGGCCAAGGCGCCGCGCTGCAGCTTGCGGTTGTGCCAGGTGGCTTCGAGCACTTCGATCTCATCACTGGCCAGCGCGGCCAGATCCGGTGCAATGCGCTTGGGCAGGTGCACGCTGAAGCGCTGGGTGGTGACCGCATGGCGGTCCTTCATGCCGGCGTAGCTCACCGCCATTTCCGGCAGGCCGGCCCACTTGGCCAGCAGCTTGGCCACATGCACGGTGTTGGCACCGCGCTTGCGGATGTGCAGCAGCAGGTGCTCGCCCTCGCCAGTGGCCTCGAACGCCGGCAACTCGTCGACCTGGAAATCTTCCGGCGTGGTGCGGATGCGCGCCGACAGCAACGGCGCACCAAACGCAAGCGGCAGCGGGATCATGCCGCCACCAGCAGCACCACCGCCTGTGCGGCGATGCCTTCTCCACGGCCGGTAAAGCCCAGCTTCTCCGAGGTGGTGGCCTTGACGCTGACCGCATCCAGCGGCAGCTGCAGCAGCGCACCGATGCGCTCACGCATGGCCAGCGCATGCGGACCGACCTTCGGACGCTCGCAGATCACGGTGATGTCGGTGTTGCCGACGCGCCAGCCACGCTCGCGCAGCAGGCTGTCGCAATGGCGGACGAAATCGCTGCTGTCAGCGCCCTTCCAGCGGTCGTCACTCGGCGGGAAGTGCTGGCCGATGTCACCCAGCGCCAGCGCACCGAGCATCGCGTCGCACAGGGCATGCAGGATCACGTCGCCGTCGCTGTGCGCGAGCACGCCGCAGCTGTGCGGCACGTTCACCCCACCGAGCATGATGTGATCGCCCTCACCGAAGGCATGGACGTCGTAGCCCTGGCCGATGCGGACGGGCGGGAACGGTGCGGTGCTCATGGATGCAACCCTTGCAGCAGGGCCGCGCGGGCAATCAGCCGGCGCGGCGGGAAAGTACGAATTCGAACCGGTCGAGATCGGCCGGAGTGGTTACCTTGAAGTTGTCCTCGCTGCCTTCCACCAGCAGCGGGCGCTGGCCCTGGCGCTCCATGGCCATGGCCTCGTCGG
Source organism: Stenotrophomonas sp. GD03958 (assembly GCF_029839005.1). NCBI lineage: Bacteria > Pseudomonadati > Pseudomonadota > Gammaproteobacteria > Lysobacterales > Lysobacteraceae > Stenotrophomonas > Stenotrophomonas sp. GD03958. The sequence goes on from NZ_JAOBZT010000049.1 coordinate 15,629, forward strand.
TGACTTCGACACCGGCGGCACCGGCTTCGGACAGCGCGCGGCTGAGCTGGTGGCGGCGGAACAGCTGCGGCGTCAATGCACGCCACAGGCGCTCGCGCGGCTCGGTGCCATCGATGCCACCGTCATCGCCCGCGCGCTTGAGGGTGTCGCGCACCGGTGCGGCCAGGATCGCCCCGACCGGGTCGGCACGACCGACTTCAAGCAGGCGGCCAAGGTCGGCCAGCGACAGGTTGGGCCGGGCCGCATCATGGACCAGCACGAACTCATCGGCACGCACCGAGTCCGGCAGGGCCTGCAGCCCGGCCAGCACCGAGGCGGCACGGGTCGCGCCGCCGATGCAGGTCAGCACCGGCTTGCCGGCCCATTCACTCCAGCCAGGCCAGTCACCGTCGTCCTGTCCGATCACCACCATTGCGCCGGCCACGGCCGGGTGCGCCAGCAGCGCGTCCAGGGTATGGGCGAGCAGGATCTGCCCGCCGGCCTGCAGGTACTGTTTGGGCAGCGGTGCGCCGAAGCGGGCGCCACGGCCGGCGGCCGGAACCACCACCCAGATCGCCCCACTCATGGCACGTCCGCCGGATGATCGCCGACCTGGGCGCTGACACCTGGCGCAGGTTGCGCCGGTTGGACCGGCGCATCCTCGACCACACGGTAGAACTTCTCGCCAGGCTTGATCATGCCCAGCTCGCTGCGCGCGCGCTCCTCGATGGCGGACTGGCCTTCCTTGAGGTCCTTCACTTCGGCGGCCAGCGCGTCGTTGCGCTGCTGCAGGCCCTCGTTGTCCCGCTCCTGGTTGGCGACCTGGGCTTCGAGCATCATCACTTCACCCGAATTGCCCGGACCGAACCAGAAGCGGTACTGCAGCCAGCCCAGCAACAGGGCCAGCACCAGCAGCATCCAGCGCCAGTCGCGCATCGGCTCAGCGCTTCAGCGAAACGAACGCGTCACGACCGGCGTAACGCGCGCCGGCGCCGAGGGCTTCCTCGATGCGCAGCAGCTGGTTGTACTTGGCCACGCGATCGCTGCGGCACAGCGAGCCGGTCTTGATCTGGGTGGCGGTGGTAGCCACGGCGATGTCAGCGATGGTGGTGTCTTCGGTTTCACCCGAGCGGTGCGAAACCACGGCGGCGTAGCCGGCACGATCAGCCATGGCGATCGCTTCCAGGGTTTCGCTTAGCGTGCCGATCTGGTTGACCTTGATCAGGATCGCGTTGGCGGTGCCCGAGTCGATGCCTTCCTGGAAGATCTTCGGGTTGGTCACGAACAGGTCGTCGCCGACCAGCTGCACCTTCTTGCCGATGCGGTCGGTCAGCAGCTTCCAGCCAGCCCAATCGTTCTCGGCCAGGCCATCCTCAATCGTGATGATCGGATACTGCGCGGCCCAGTCGGCGAGGAAGTCGACGAACTGCTCGGAGGTCAGGCGCTTGTTCTCGCCGACCAGGTTGTACTTGCCGTTCTCGAAGAATTCGCTGGACGCCACGTCCAGGCCCAGCAGCACGTCTTCACCGGCGGTGTAGCCGGCCTTGCCGATCGCTTCGAGGATGGTGTCCAGCGCTTCGACGTTGCTGCGGAAGTCCGGCGCGAAACCGCCTTCGTCGCCCACCGCCGTGCTCAGGCCGTGGCCCTTCAGCACCGACTTCAGCGAATGGAAGATTTCGGTGCCGGCGCGCAGCGCTTCGGAGAACGAGGTGAAGCCGACCGGCAGCACCATGAACTCCTGGAAGTCGACGTTGTTGTCGGCGTGCGCGCCACCATTGATGATGTTCATCATCGGCACCGGCAGCGACGGGGTAACGCCGGTCTTGGCGGCCAGGTACTGCCACAGTGCCTGCTTGCTCGACGCGGCGGCGGCGTGCGCGGCGGCCATCGAAACACCCAGCAGCGCGTTGGCGCCCAGGCGGCCCTTGTTCTCGGTGCCATCAAGATCGATCAGGCGACGGTCGAGGCCGGCCTGGTCGGTGGCTTCAAAACCCTTCAGCGCGTTGGCGATGGTGGTGTTGACGTTGTCGACGGCCTTGCGCACGCCCTTGCCCAGGTAACGGGTCTTGTCGCCGTCACGCAGCTCGACCGCTTCCTTGGTGCCGGTCGAGGCGCCAGAGGGAACCGCGGCACGACCGAACGAACCGTCCTCCAGGATGACTTCGGCTTCCAGCGTGGGATTGCCACGGCTGTCGAGGATTTCACGGGCGTGGATGCTGCGGATCGTACTCATGGTCGGGCCGGTTACCTGTATGGAGAGGGGGCGACAAAACGAATGCCGCGTGATTATCCCCGGCTGCCCGCCACTTGCCAAATGGCGTGGGCGCCGTCAGGCCAGAGTGGCCCCGATCACCATCAGGATCAACGACACCATCACCACCAGCAGGCCACCAGCAATGGCCGCCACTACGCCGCCGCGGCGGCAACGCCAGGCCATCACCATCGCCACCAGGCTGCCAACGAAGGACAGCACGAGCATGGCCAGTGCAGCCCAGATCCAGTACTGCATGGCCTGCATGCCATGGCTGCCATCCCCGGGCGAACCGAAACTGGCGGCGAAGGCGAATACAGCTGCCACCAGGCCGGCCCAGGCAAGAACAGCCAGCGCCAGCGCGATCAGGCCCCAGGGCCGATCACGGGTTGCCAGGGTCGCATTCATCAAAACAGCCCGTAGAACAGGGCGCCAAGCCACAGCGACAGCAGGATGATCGCCAACCCGGCGGCCACCTTGCCACGGTTCAGGCGCCAGGCCAGTACGGCGGCAGCGACGCATCCCACGGCGCCGACCAGCTCTGCAACCAGCAGCGCAATGAAGTACACGCTCACATTGAGCGCGCTGCCGCCATCACCTGGTGGGCGCACTGACGCGGCGCCGATCAGCACCAGACCGAACATGCCCACGGTGAACAGCACGGCCAGGCCCAGTGCGATCAGGCCCCAGGGCCACTGTTTCCAGTGCCGGCGGCGGCGCTGGTTTTCCAGCGCCAGCCACGGGTCACGACTCACGCGAAGCGCGAGAAGCCGTGCTTCTTGGTCACCGCGTCGAGTTCCATCAGGGTCTCGAGCAGGGCCTCCATCTGGTCCAGCGGCCACGCGTTGGGACCATCGGACAGCGCCTTGGACGGGTCCGGATGAGTCTCGGCGAACAGGCCGGAGATGCCCACCGCCACGGCGGCACGGGCCAGCACCGGCACATGCTCACGCTGGCCACCGGAACTGGTGCCCTGCCCGCCCGGCAGCTGCACCGAATGGGTAGCGTCGAACACCACCGGGCAACCGGTCTCGCGCATCACCGCCAGCGAACGCATGTCGCTGACCAGATTGTTGTAGCCGAAGCTGGCACCACGCTCGCAGACCATGATCTGCTCGTTGCCGGTGGCCTTGGCCTTCTCCACGACCGGCTTCATGTCCCAAGGCGCCAGGAACTGGCCCTTCTTGATGTTGACCGGCTTGCCGGCCGAGCACACCTTGCGGATGAAGTCGGTCTGGCGGACCAGGAACGCCGGGGTCTGCAGCACGTCCACCACCGAGGCCACTTCGTCCATCGGGGTGTACTCATGGACGTCGGTGAGCACCGGCACGCCGATCTGCTTCCTGACCTCGGCCAGGACCTTCAGGCCCTCCTCCATGCCCGGGCCGCGGAAGGCGGTGCCCGAGGTGCGGTTGGCCTTGTCGAAGCTGGACTTGAAGATGAAGTTGACGCCGAGCTTGCCGGTGATCTCCTTCAGCTTGCCGGCGGTATCGAGCTGCAGCTGCATCGACTCGATCACGCAGGGGCCGGCGATCAGGAACAGGGGCTGGTCCAGCCCGACCTCGAATCCACACAGTTTCATGGCGTTTCCTTGTTGTCCGCAGCACCGGCCGGGCCGGTGCGCTGGGGGTTGAAGCATGCAGGATGGGGGCCCACGCCCCCATTCACAAGTCAGGCGCGCGCTTCGGAAAGCAGCTTGCCGCCGGCCTTGCGCTCGCGCGCGGCACGGATGAAACCGATGAACAGCGGGTGGCCGTCGCGCGGCGTGGACAGGAATTCCGGGTGCGCCTGGCAGGCCAGGAACCACGGGTGGGCATCGCGCGGCAGCTCGACCACTTCCACCAGGGTGTCGTCCATCGACTTGCCCGCGATCACCAGGCCCGCATCTTCCAGCTGGGTGCGGTAGCGGTTGTTGAACTCGTAGCGGTGGCGGTGGCGCTCGGCGACCACGTCCTTGCCGTACAGCTCGCGGGCCAGCGTGCCCGGCTTCAGGCGTTGTTCCTGCAGGCCCAGGCGCATGGTGCCGCCGAGGTCGCTCTTGTCGTCACGCTTCTCGACATCGCCGCTGGCGGTGCGCCATTCGGTGATCAGGCCGATCACCGGGTTCGGCGACTGGCGATCGTTCTCGGTGCTGTTGGCACCTTCCAGGCCGACCACGTTGCGCGCGTAATCGACCACCGCCGCCTGCATGCCGTAGCAGATGCCGAAGTACGGCACCTGCTGCTCGCGGGCGAACTTCGAGGTCAGCACCTTGCCTTCAAAGCCGCGGTCACCGAAGCCACCCGGTACCAGGATGCCGTCGACATCGGCCAGTGCAGCCATGTCGGTGCCTTCCAGGTCCTGTGCTTCCAGCCACTTCAGGTTGACCTTCGTGCGCTGGCGCAGGCCACCGTGCTTCAGTGCCTCGCCGACCGACTTGTAGGCATCCTGGTGATCGACGTACTTGCCGACCACGGCGATGGTCACTTCGTCCAGCGGGTGCAGGGTCGCGTCGACCGCGTCTTCCCACATCGACAGGTCGACCGGACCGGCCTTGTCGGCCAGCTTCAGCTGGTTCACCACGATTTCGTCCAGGCCCTGTGCATGCAGGCCAGACGGGATACGGTACAGCACGTCCACGTCCGGCACGCTGATCACTGCACGCTCGGAGACGTTGGTGAACTGGGCGATCTTGCGACGCTCCGAATCCGGCACCGCCTGTTCTGAACGGCACAGCAGCACGTCCGGCTGGATGCCGATCGAGCGCAGCTCCTTCACCGAGTGCTGGGTCGGCTTGGTCTTCAGCTCACCGGCGGCACCGATGTACGGCACCAGGGTGAGGTGCATGAACAGCGCCTTCTCCGGGCCACGTTCGGTGCGCACCTGGCGGATCGCCTCCAGGAACGGCAGCGACTCGATGTCGCCCACGGTGCCGCCGATCTCGACCAGTGCCACGTCGTAGCCTTCGGTGGCTTCGTCGATGCAGCGACGGATCTCGTCGGTGATGTGCGGAATGACCTGCACGGTCGCGCCCAGGTAGTCGCCGCGGCGCTCCTTGCGGATCACGTTCTCGTAGATGCGGCCGGTGGTGACCGAGTTCTTGCGGCTCAGGCGGGTGCGCACGAAGCGCTCGTAGTGGCCCAGGTCGAGGTCGGTCTCCGCGCCGTCGTCGGTGACGTAGACCTCACCGTGCTGGAACGGGCTCATGGTGCCCGGGTCGACGTTGATGTACGGGTCGAGCTTCATCATCGTGACCTTCAGGCCACGGGCTTCAAGAATGGCGGCCAGCGACGCGGCGGCAATGCCTTTGCCGAGCGAGGACACCACGCCGCCGGTTACGAAAATCAAGGGAGTCATGGCTGCAAGCATCCTGTCTGGAAATGGAAAACGGCAGCACCACGCGCACCCGGAGGGCGGGCATGGTGCTCAGAGGGGGTTTTCCGGTTCGCTGAGGCAGCGAGGGAGGTGCGGATCCGTGCGGCGGCAGGCGCCGGACCGGAACCATCGTGCGAGGTCGGGGCGGCCGTGCCGGCCAAATCGACCGTCACCTGCGACCCGCCATGCTGGAAGCCACGCTTGGCCGCTCCAGCCCATTCGCAAATGGTGGACACGCACTTACTCCCGGAAAGCCATAGTTTACAGATTGATGGCCGCCAACCCAAGGGGCAGACGCCACGTTCCCAAAAAGAAACGCCCCGCTGAGCGGGGCGTTCCGGAGCGCAACCCTTGTCGCAAGGGCGCCTGGCAGGCCGCAGGATCAGCGCTTCTTGCGCGCTTCCTCTTCCTCTTCCTGCTGCGGGGCCGGCTGGCCCTGCGCCTTCATCTGGGCATTGGCCTGGGCCCGGCGCTTGGCCTTTGCATCGGCCTCGGCCTGGGCCTTGTCGGCCTGATCACCCTGTTGCGGGGCCGACTGGCCGGCGTTCTGCGCCACCACCAGCGGCACTGCAACGGCGGCAGCGGCCAGGATCGCAATGGTCAGCAACTTCTTCATGGAGTCCTCCTCGCGGTATGGCTTGGACGTTCTGATCCAACGGAGCGCCGGCGTTCAGATTCCAGCGGCTGCCATTTTACCCCCTCTGCGTCGCCGAGACTGAACCGCAGGCGTGCAAAATCCCGTGCCAGACCCCACACTTGCCCGTCGCTCCAAGCTTTCGAAGACAGATGAACGCCCGTTATAACGCCGCCGATATTGAAGTCCTGTCCGGCCTTGACCCGGTCAAGCGCCGTCCCGGCATGTATACCGACACCGCGCGCCCGAACCACCTGGCGCAGGAAGTGATCGACAACTCGGTGGACGAGGCCCTCGCCGGCCACGCCCGCTCGATCGAGATCACCCTGTACAAGGACGGCAGCGTGGAGGTCAGCGATGACGGCCGCGGCATGCCGGTGGACATCCATCCCGAAGAAAAGATCCCGGGCGTCGAGCTGATCCTCACCCGCCTGCATGCCGGCGGCAAGTTCAGCAACAACAACTACACCTTCTCCGGTGGTCTGCACGGCGTCGGCGTCAGCGTGGTCAACGCGCTGTCGACCCTGGTGGAAGTGCACATCAAGCGCGACGGTGCCGAACACCGCATCACCTTCCGCAATGGCGACCGCGCCACACCGCTGGAAGTGGTTGGCAGCGTCGGCAAGAAGAACACCGGTACCCGCGTGCGCTTCTGGCCGGACCCGAAGTACTTCGATACGCCGAAGTTCGCGGTGCGCGCGCTCAAGCACCTGCTGCGCGCCAAGGCCGTGCTGTGCCCGGGCCTGACCGTGAAGCTGACCGATGAAGCCACCGGTGAAGTCGATACCTGGTACTACGAAGACGGCCTGCGCGATTACCTGAAGCTGGAGCTGGGTGATCGCGAGATGCTGCCGGCCGAGCTGTTCGTCGGCAGCCTGAAGAAGGACACCGAGGTAGTGGACTGGGCAGTGGCCTGGCTGCCGGAAGGCGAGCTGGTGCAGGAAAGCTACGTCAACCTGATCCCCACCGCCCAGCACGGCACCCACGTCAACGGCCTGCGTACCGGCCTGACCGAGGCGCTGCGCGAGTTCTGCGACTTCCGCAACCTGCTGCCGCGTGGCGTCAAGCTGGCCCCGGAAGACGTGTGGGACCGCGTGTCGTTCGTGCTGTCGCTGAAGATGACCGACCCGCAGTTCAGCGGCCAGACCAAGGAACGCCTGTCCTCACGCCAGGCGGCCGGCTTCATCGAAGGTGCCGCCCATGATGCCTTCAGCCTGCTGCTCAACCAGAACGTGGAGCTGGGCGAGAAGATCGCGCAGATCGCCATCGAGCGCGCCAGCGCCCGCCTGAAGACCGAAAAGCTGGTCGTCCGCAAGAAGGTCACCCAGGGCCCGGCCCTGCCCGGCAAGCTGGCCGACTGCATCAGCCAGGACCTGTCGCGCACCGAGCTGTTCCTGGTGGAAGGTGATTCGGCAGGCGGCAGCGCCAAGCAGGCCCGCGACAAGGATTTCCAGGCCATCATGCCGTTGCGCGGCAAGATCCTGAACACCTGGGAGGTTTCCTCCAACAGCGTGCTGGCCTCGGAAGAAGTGCACAACCTGGCGATCGCGATCGGCTGCGACCCGGGCAAGGACGACATCAGCGGCCTGCGCTACGGCAAGGTCATCATCCTGGCCGACGCGGACTCCGACGGCCTGCACATCGCAACACTGCTGACCGCGCTGTTCCTCAAGCACTTCCCTGCGCTGGTCGATGCCGGCCACGTGTTCGTGGCCATGCCGCCACTGTTCCGCATCGACGTGGGCAAGCAGGTGTTCTATGCCCTGGACGAGGAAGAAAAGCGCTCGATGCTGGACAAGATCGAACGCGAGAAGATCAAGGGCGCCATCAACGTGACCCGCTTCAAGGGCCTGGGCGAGATGAACCCGCCTCAGCTGCGTGAATCGACCATCCACCCCGATACGCGCCGGCTGGTACAGCTGACCGTGGACGATCGCGAGCAGACAAGTTCGCTGATGGACATGCTGCTGGCCAAGAAGCGCGCCTCCGACCGCAAGGGCTGGCTGGAGAGCAAGGGCGACCTGGCGTCGCTGGAAGTCTGATGCCGGTACGGGGCCGGACCCGTTTCCTGCCGCGAAACGGCTCTGGCCCCATCGCCCGGTAGTGCCGGTTCATGCGCCCCGGCCATTCCACCCCCATCGGCAAACCCGGCGGCGCCATAATGCGCGTCCATCCGTGTGGACCAACGTATTGGCCAGCCACTCCCTGCTGTTTCCCGGCCTGCCGCTGCACAGCGCGCGCCTCGTCCTGAGCCCGATCCGCCGCGACGATGCGGCCGCCCTGTTCGCAATCCAGTCCGATCCGGACGTGATGCGGTTCTGGAACCATCCTGCATGGACACGACCGTCCGAGGCACGCGCGCAGATCGACGATGACCTGGCGGCACAGGCCACCGGCACCCAGCTCAAGCTGGCCGTGCGCGAAACGCTGGAGGGCCCGTTGCTGGGCATCTGCGTGGTGTTTGCGTTGGACCGCGATGCGGCACGCGCCGAGATCGGCTACCTGCTGGCACCGGATCGCCAGGGCCAGGGCTACATGCACGAGGCCCTGCAGCAGGTACTGGCCTACCTGTTCGGCACCCTCCACCTGCATCGCGTGGAAGCCGAGATCGACCCGCGCAACGCACCCTCCGCGCACGTGCTCGAACGCCTGGGCTTCCGCCGCGAGGGAGTGCTGCGCCAGCGCTGGCGGATCCAGGGGGAACTGGCCGACTCGGCCGTCTATGGCCTGCTGGCCGATGACGAAGCGGCCGCCACCCTGCCCGCTTGACCCAATCTGGCCAGTAGCGGGCTCAACGCACGGCCATGCCTTTGGACACATACGACATGGGCCGCCACCGGCCTAGCATCGGAATCCCCTTCCGCTGCCCACCCGGTGCCATGAAGTCCCTGCTGCACACTGCCGCGCTCTGCGTCGGCCTGCTGATCGCCCCAGCCAGCGTGCTGGCCGCGCCTGATGCCGACGCCAAGCCCGATCCGAAAGACGACAAGACCGAGGCACCTGCGCTGCCCGCCGATGCCTCGGCGCGCCAGAGCATGCGCCTGGCAGGCCGCACGCTCGACTACACCGCCACCGTCGGTACCCTGCCGGTGCGCGATGCCAAGGGCAAGGTGATCGCCGATGTGGTGTTCACCGCCTACACGATGCCGGGCAAGGACCGGCCGGTGACCTTCGCGCTCAATGGCGGCCCCGGTGCGTCGTCGGTGTACCTCAACATGGGCGCGATCGGGCCCAAGGTGGTGACCTTCGGCTCCGAGGGTGACAGCGCGTCGGCGCCGGCGACCCTGCACGACAACCCGGGTAGCTGGCTGGACTTCACCGACCTGGTGTTCATCGATCCGGTCGGCACCGGCTTCAGCCGCGCGCGGATCGGCGACGATGAAGCGAAGAAGGCACTGTACAACCCCAGCGCCGACATCGAATACCTGTCACGCTCGATCTACGACTGGCTGCTGCGCAACCAGCGCATGGCGTCGCGCAAGTACCTGACTGGCGAGAGCTACGGCGGCTATCGCGGCCCGCGCATCACCCACTACCTGCAGACCCGGCTGGGCGTGGCGATGAACGGCCTGGTACTGGTCTCGCCGTACCTGAGCCCGACCCTGGAAGACAACGCCGATGTCTCGCCGATGGCGTGGATGCAGACCCTGCCGTCGATCGCCGCCGCGCACCTGGAGCGCCAGGGCAAACTGACCGATGCAGCGATGCGCGAAGTAGTGGAATACACCCGTGGCGACTACGCCACCGCCTTGATGAAAGGCCGTAGCGATCCGCAGGCAACCGAGGCGATGCTGCGCCGGGTGACCGAACTGACCGGGCTGGACCCGCAGTTCGTGCGCCGTGCCGGTGGTCGGCTGGAAACGCAGGCCTACCTGCGGGAAGTGTTCCGCGACAAGGGCACGCTGGGCAGCCGTTACGACTCCAACGTGACCGCGTTCGATCCATTCCCGAACGATCCGGAGCAGCGCGCCAACGATCCGCTGCTGGACAGCATCATCGCGCCGACCACCACGGCGATGGTCGACTTCGTGACGCGCGTGGTCGGCTGGAAGGTGGATGCGCGGTACCAGGCGCTGAACTACGACGTGAACCGGCTATGGGACCGCAATGGCGAGCTGCGCGATGGCGCGGTGACCCAGCTGCGCCAGGCCGTGGCGATCGACCCGCACCTGCAGGTGCTGATCGTGCATGGCTGGAACGACCTGTCGTGCCCGTTCATGGGTTCGATCCTGACCGTGGACCAGATGCCGACGATGGGCAGCAATCCGGACCGGGTGCAGGTGCGCAGTTATCCGGGCGGGCACATGTTCTACAGCCGGGCCGACAGCCAGGCGGCGTTCCGGAATGATGTGAAGGCGCTGTTCCAGCGTAATTGAGGGGTTCGGCAGGGCCTGCGGCCCGGCACCCTCTGGATCAACGGCAACGGCAAGGTCCACGGCAAGATCAACTGCAAAAGCGGGCTTCCTGAGGGCTGGCGAGGTGGGGTGGATATGCAGGACACGCCGTAAACCCGTCCATGGGGGCTCGATGGCGCCATCCATGGCGCCAACGGTCCTGCATATCCACCCCACCCCGCCGCTGACAGGTTCCTGCTGCTGTTGTGGGTGCCGACCGTTGGTCGGCACGCTTGGATACAGAGGAATGATCTGCCATGAAAAAAGCCCGCCGGTATCCGGCGGGCTTTTTCGTTTGCAACCCTGGCGTGGCGATCAGGTCCAGCCGAACAGTTCGAACAGCTTCAGGATCAGGTACGCACAGCCGCCGGCCGCCGGGATGGTCAGGATCCAGGCCCAGACGATGCGCTCGATCACGCCGAACTTCAGCGAACGCGGGTTCTTGGCGAAGCCGACACCCATGATCGCGGTGGAGATGCTGTGCGTGGTCGAGACCGGCATGCCGAAGTGGGCCGCCAGGGTCAGGATGGTGGCCGAGCTGGTCTCCGCGGCGAAGCCGTGGATCGGGTGCAGCTTGACCATCTTGTGGCCCAGGGTCTTGATGATTTTCCAGCCACCCGAAGCGGTACCGGCCGCCATCACCACCGCGCAGGTCAGCACGATCCACATGGCGATGCCGTCACCGGCGTGCGCGTCCGGGTGCATGAAGGCCAGCCAGGACGGCAGATCGTTCAGTGCGCCGGTGGCTTCGGCACCAATCAGGGTCATCGCGATGATGCCCATGGTCTTCTGCGCGTCGTTGTGGCCGTGGGCGAAGCCCATGTAGGCCGCCGAGGCGATCTGCGCCTTGCCGAAGAAGGCATTGACGATGCGCGGGCGGGCCAGGCGGCCGATGGCGCCACCGACCTTGGCCAGGCCGGCGATCAGCGCCCACAGCAGCACCATCACCACGATGCCGAGCAGGAAGCCGGCGATCGGCGAGGTGATCATCGGCACGAACACCTTCCACAGCAGGCCCTTGTTCTGCGCCCAGCTGCCCAGGCGCTCGGACCAGATCAGGGCATCCCAGTTGTTGTGGGCCGCAGCCAGGCCGGCGCCGCAGAGGCCGCCGATCAGCGCGTGCGAGGACGAGGACGGCAGTCCCTTCCACCAGGTGATCAGGTTCCAGATGATGCCGCCCAGCAGCGCGCACAGGATCACCTGCGGGGTGACTTCCACCACGTTGGTGTTGAGCAGGCCCGAGGCGATGGTCAGCGCCACCGCCGTACCGGTCAGCGCACCGATGAGGTTCATGAAGGCGGCCAGCATCACCGCCCAGCCGGGCGAGAGCACCTTGGTCGCCACTACGGTGGCAATGGAATTGGCAGTGTCGTGGAAGCCGTTGATGAACTCGAAGACGAGCGCGGCCAGGATCACTACCAGGACAAGGGTCAACATGCGGCGGCGTCCGTCAGCTGTTCTTCAACACGATCTGGTACGCCACCACGCCAGCCTCGCGGCAACGGTCGATGGCCTTTTCCAGGATCTCGAAGAATTCCTTCAGCAGGAACATCTGCAGGTTGTCCAGGCGACCGGAGTAGATGTCGCGGTACAGCTCGAGCATCAGGCGGTCGGCCTCGTTCTCCAGCGAGCGCAGCTTCTCGTTCAGCGCGGTCATCCGGTCCAGGTTCATGTGGCGCAGGTCGGCCACCATCTCCACCACCACGCCGGCGGCCTGCTCCAGCATCGCCGCGCGCGGCGCGAAGTCGATGTGCTCCAGGTGGGTCGTGGCCAGCGAATAGCGATCGGCGAACTTCTCGATCTGCTTCGGAATCTTGTACAGGGCCGAACCCAGCGCTTCGATGTCTTCGCGCTCGATGGGGGTCATGAAGCTGTCCACCAGCGCCTGGCTGATCTTGTCCGAGGCCGCGCGTTCGCGCAGGCGGGCCAGCTTGAAGGCGTCCAGCGCGGGCTGGCGGTCGGCCTCGCGCAGCATGGAATGCAGCGCCTTGGCGGCATCGGAAGCCGCGACAGCAGCCTCATCGAGCAGGGTGTAGAACTGTTTGCCGGAACCGAAAATGGTCTGCAGAGAGAACATTGAGAAACCTGTCAGCCGTCGCGGGAAGGACGGCACCAGAGCGAATTATGACGGCTAGATGACCATCACGGGTATCCCCGCGCCCTTTCCGGGCTCTGGGAGCCCCAACCTGAACAGGCGGTTGCCACCCTGCCACGCCCCTTTGCTAAGATGCCAGCGCGCCTTCAGGCGCACCTTATGGACGACGACCCTTATCCCCCTGCGCCGCGCCGGACCCCGTTCCTGAGCGCCTGCCGCCATCGCAAGCACCCGCCCTCCCTGCCACCAACCGGGGACGACGCCCGTGTTTGAAATGATCCTGATTGTCTTCGCGCTGGTTCTGCTGAACGGCTTCTTCGCCATGTCCGAGATGTCGGTCATGACCTCGCGCAAGAGCCGCCTGAAGCAGATGGCCGCCACCTCCAAGCGCGCCGCCAAGGCGCTGGAGCTGTCGGAGAAGCCGGAGAGCTTCCTGTCCACCGTGCAGATCGGCATCACCGTGATCGGCGTACTCACCGGCTACCTCGGTGGTGATGCGATCGGCGACGCGATCGCCGGCTGGCTGCAGGGCCTGATGCCCGGCTTTGCGTACGCGCGCGAAGTAGGCACCGCCCTGGCGGTCTCGCTGATCACCTTCATCACGCTGATCTTCGGCGAACTGGTGCCCAAGCGCCTGGCCCTGACACGTTCCGAGGCCATTGCCGGCCTGGTCGCGATGCCGATGAGCTGGCTGGCCAGGCTCGCCCTGCCCTTCGTCTGGCTCCTGTCCAAGACTACGCAGCTGGTGCTGAAGGTGCTGGGCCTGGGCAAGGACGAGGCCGCGCAGGTGACTGAAGAAGAGATCCGGATGCTGGTGGCCGAGAGCCACGAGGCCGGCGTGATCGACGCCCACGAGCGCGACATGATGAACCGCGTCATGCGCCTGGGCGACCGCACCGCCGACAGCCTGATGACGCCGCGCAACCGCATCGCCTGGCTCGACACCCAGGCCGGGCTGGACCGCAATCTGGACATCATGGCCGAGCACGAGTTCTCTCGTTACCCGGTGTACCGCGACAACGACATGGACGTGGTCGGCGTGCTGGAGCTGAAATCGCTGGCCACGCGCATGGCGCGCGGCGACAACGCGCTGTTCCAGACCCTGCGCGAACCGCTGTACGTCTCCGAATCGACCCACGCGATGAAGCTGCTGGAGATCTTCCGCGAGGAACAGCAGTCGATGGCGCTGGTGGTGGACGAGTACGGCGAGATCCAGGGCCTGGTGACCATCAGCGACCTGATGGGCGCCGTGGTCGGCCGCCTGCAGGCGGTCGAGAATGCCGACGAGGATGCCCTGGTGGTGACCCGCGAGGACGGCTCGCTGCTGGTCGACGGCTCGCTGCCGATCGAAGACCTGCGCGAGCTGATCGGAAGCAACGACCTGCCCGATGCCGAGGACGGCGATTACTACACGCTGGCCGGCATGTGCATCCATTACTTCGGCCGCATCCCGCACGCAGGCGAGTACTTCGACTGGGCCGGCTGGCGCTTCGAGGTGGTCGACCTGGACGGTGCGCGGGTGGACAAGCTGCTGCTGCGCACGTTGTCCGACGAGCAGGCCGATGAGCTCACCGCCTGAGACCGGCCAGGGCCAGGGCGCTCAGCGCGCGGCCTACCGCAACGAGGGCATCCGCACCCTGCTGGAGATGTTCGCCTCCGGCGATCCCGCCGAGCACATGCCGCTCGGCCAGATCCTCAGCAACCTGCAGCAGAGCGCGTTCGGCGTGTTCCTGTTCGTGGCGATCCTGCCCTCGTTCATCCCGATCCCGGGCATGGGGGGTGCGGTCAGCGGCCCACTGGTGGTCCTGATCGGCCTGCAGATGCTGTGTTGCCTGCGCCGCCCCTGGCTGCCCGGTTTCGTTGCCCGACGCGGGCCGAAGCGCGGCACCATGCACCGCTTCCTGGACCGTATCGATCGCCCGTTGCGGCGGCTGGACAGGATGCTGAAGCCACGCCTGCCGCAGCTGCTGACACCGCTGCCCGCACACGCGTTCACTGGCCTGCTGCTGGTGTTGCTGGGCCTGCTGCTGTCGTTGCCGATTCCGTTCACCAACTTCCTGTTCGGCTTCCAGCTGCTGCTGTTCTCGCTGGCGCTGCTGGAACGCGATGGTGCGCTGATGCTGTTCAACTGGATCGCCGCACTGGTGGCGATCGCGTTCTTCGGCTTCAGTTCGGGGCAGCTGGTGGGCTATACAGTGGAGCTGTTCCAGCGCTGGTTCTGAAGCGGCATCCGGTAGAGCCGGCCGCTGGCCGGCTGCCACGTTTCCAGGGTTGTCGGCCAGCGGCCGGCACTACCGACATCGGGTAGATCCACGCCACGCGTGGATGCAGCAATCACCGAAGGTCGATGAAACCGTTGTCGGCCAGCGCCGCCGGTTCGTCCTGCACCGCCGACAGCACGAAGCTCAATGCCTTGCCCAGCAGCGTGCCCGGGCCATCCCAGTATTCGGCGCTCTCGGCGCGCACGTGGATCAGGCGCAGGTTCGGATCATCCTTGCCACCCGGGAAGAACAGTTTCATCGCCGGCGACCACAGCTCCTCGACCTTCGCGCGGTCATCGACGACGCGGGCACGCCCGGCCACGGAGACATAGGTGTTGTTCGAGGGCGAGGCATACGCCACGTTGACCCGCGGGTCGAGCGCGATCTCGGCCACCTTCGGGCTGTCGGCGGTGATGACGAACCACAGGTCGCCGTCAAAGGCGACCTGCTGGGTGGCCAGCGGCCGACTGTAGAGCCGTCCGTCGACGCCGGTGGTGGTGAACATGGCCACCTCCACATCCTTGATCAGTTCGGCCAGCTGGTTGACGTGTTCGGCGCGAGTGTAGGCCATGTGGGGGACTCCATCGGAATGAGCCCCCATCAGACCGGGCACGGCCGCAACAGCCCGTGACGCAATTGTTCAGCCCGCGTGGCGGGCGTGCCAGGCCTGCATGGTCAGTTCGAACGAGCGCAAGCGCGCGCGGTGGTCGTACAGGTTGGCGGTGAGCATCAGCTCGTCGGGCCTGTGCCGTTCGACAAACGCGGCGATGCCCTCCCCGACCTGCTGCGGATCGCCCAGCACGGTGCAGGCCAGCGCCCGCTCCACCCCCAGTTTTTCGTGCGGCTCCCAGAAGGACTCGATGTCGTCGATCGGTGCCGGAATCTTGCCCGGCCGGCCACGACGCAGGTTGACGAAACTCTGCTGCTGGCTGGTGAAAAGGCGGCGCGACTCCGCCTCGCTGTCGCTGGCAACGACGTTCAGGGCCAGCATCGCGTGCGGCTGCTTCAGCGCCGCCGAGGGGCGGAACTCGCGGCGGTAGACAGCAAGGGCTTCGTCCATCGCGTCGGGTGCGAAGTGCGAGGCGAACGCATACGGCAGGCCCATCGACGCGGCCATGCGCGCGCCGAACAGGCTGGAACCGAGGATCCAGGTCGGTACCCGCAGGCCGCCACCTGGAACGGCCTGCACCGCCTGCCCCGGCTGAACCGGCTCGAAGTAGTGCAGCAGCTCGCGCACGTCCTGTGGGAACTGGTCCGCGCTGTCGAAGTAGCGGCGCAATGCACGCGCGGTCGGCTGATCAGTACCCGGTGCGCGGCCCAGGCCCAGGTCGATCCGGTCCGGATGCAGCGAGGCCAGCGTGCCGAACTGCTCGGCCACCTGCAGCGGGGCATGGTTGGGCAGCATGATGCCGCCGGCACCGACCCGGATGCGCCGGGTACCGCCGGCGACATGGCCGATCAGCACGGCGGTGGCCGCACTGGCGATGCCGGGCATGTTGTGGTGTTCGGCCAGCCAGTAGCGGCGGTAGCCCAGCGCATCGGCGCGCTGGGCCAGTTCCAGCATGTTGGCAAAGGCGGTGGTGGTGTCACTGCCCTCGCAGACCGGGGCCAGGTCAAGGATCGACAACGGGATCATCAGGCGTTTTTCCGTCACAGGATCCCCCATGCATGGGGACGACCCGGCGCAGCGGCCAGTGCCGGTGGCAGGATGCTGATTCCCGCAGCGCGGGTCCACGACTGGCTGCGCTTGATCCGGTAGAGCCGGCCGCTGGCCGGCAGGCAACGTGCCCTGGCAGCCGGCCAGCGGCCGGCTCTACCGGGGAATCGACATCCCGGCTTAGAACGCGCTGGGGCGCGGATCAGGCAACGGCTGGTCGACCATCGGCTTCAGTTCCGCATCCAGCGCAATGCGCTCATCGAACACGAAGCAGCGGCCTTCGTAGCCTTCGCCGCCCACTTCCTCGAAGTAGCCGAGGATGCCACCGTCCAGCTGCAGCACGTTGTCCATGCCGTCGTTGACCATCCACAGCGCCGCCTTCTCGCAGCGGATGCCGCCGGTGCAGAAACTGACCACGGTGCTGTCCTTCAGTGCTTCGCGGTGCGGCGCCAGCGCCTCCGGCAGGTCGGTGAACTTGTGGATGGGCAGCACCAGCGCATCCTTGAAGGTGCCGTACTCCACTTCCTGCAGATTGCGCGTATCGAGCATCACCACCGGCTTGCCGGCATCGTCATGCCCCTGCCGCAGCCAGCGCTGCACGGTGGCCGGATCGACCGCCGGCGCACGCGGATAGTCCAGCGGCTGGCCGTCATCACGGCGGAAGCTGATGATCTCGTCCTTCACCTTGGCCTTCAGCCGGGCGAACGGCTGGTGCTCGCTGAAGCTGGTCTTGACCCGCATATCGGCAAAGCGCGCGTCAGAGCGCAGCGCTGCGTAGAAACCCTCGACCGCCTCTGGCGCACCCGCCAGGAACAGGTTCAGCCCCTCGCCCGCCACCAGGATCGTGCCGCGCAGCTGTGCCGCCTCGGCACGCGCCAGCAGCTGGTCACACAGGGCCTGAGGGGCGTCGATGACGGCGAAATGGTAGGCAGCGGTATTGGCGATCATCCCGCCATTTTAGCGCCTCCCGCCCGCACAGACAGATTCAGTGGTCAGTGCCCTCTGCGCAGCAGAGGGATCCGACCCCAAGCCCGGCAGACGCCCGGAATCCGTCAGGGGTGGGGCGGTGTGGGCGGGCGGGGGCGCAGAGC